>NZ_JBWKZB010000043.1:0-50275 GCF_059424105.1 Pseudomonas sp. GW456-E7
CTTGCTCGCGATGACGGTGTATCAGGCGACATTGATATCGACAGAAAGGACGCCATCGCGAGCAAGCTCGCTCCCACAGGTTTACATCAGTGCAGCTTCAGCCGTGGCTCAGTACCGCGACCGATCTTGCTGCCCAACATCAGCATCGCCGTGCGGAACGGGCCGTACAGTGCCATCTGGTGCATGCGATACAGCGACACGTAGAACATCCGCGCCAGCCAGCCTTCGAGCATCACGCTGCCGGTGAGGTTGCCCATCAGGTTACCCACAGCCGAAAAACGCGACAGTGAGATCAGCGAGCCGTAGTCGGTGTACTTGTACTCCGGCAGGGGCTTGCCTTCGATGCGCAGTTTCAGCGATTTGGCCAGCAACGAAGCCTGTTGGTGAGCGGCCTGGGCGCGTGGTGGCACATTGCGGTCGCTGCCTGGTTGCGGGCAGGCGGCGCAGTCGCCGAAGGCGAAGATGTTCTCGTCGCGAGTGGTTTGCAGCGTCGGCAGCACCTGCAGTTGATTGATGCGGTTGGTTTCCAGGCCATCGATGTCCTTGAGGAAACCCGGCGCGCGAATCCCCGCGGCCCAGACTTTCAGGCTGGCCTTGATTTCGTTGCCGTCGGCGGTGATCAGGCTGTCGGCCGTCACTTCGCTGACTGCGGCATTGGTCATGACGTTGACCCCGAGTTTCTCCAGGGTTTTATGCACAGGCCCGCCAATCCGCTCCGGCAGCGCCGGCAGCACCCGTGGACCGGCTTCGATCAGGGTGATGTGCATGTTTTCCGGTTTGATCCGGTCCAGGCCATAGGCTGCCAGTTCGTGGGCGGCGTTGTGCAGCTCGGCGGCCAGCTCGACCCCGGTGGCACCGGCGCCGACGATGGCCACGCTGATTTGCTCGATCGTGTCGGTCTGGCCGGCGTGAGCGCGCAGATAGTGATTGAGCAGTTGCTGGTGGAAGCGCTCGGCCTGTTTTCGGGTGTCGAGGAACAGGCAGTGTTGCGCTGCGCCCTGGGTGCCGAAATCGTTGGTGGTACTGCCGACGGAGATCACCAGCGAGTCGTAAGGCACTTCGCGGGCCGGCACCAGTTCCAGGCCGGCTTCGTCATAGGTGGCGGCCAACTGGATTTTTTTCTTCGCGCGATCCAGCCCGCTCATGCGCCCCAGCTGGAACTCGAAGTGGTTCCATTTGGCCTGGGCGACATAGTTGAGTTCGTCTTCGGAAGAGTTCAGGGACCCGGCTGCCACTTCGTGCAACAAGGGTTTCCAGATGTGGGTCAGGTTCGCGTCGACCAGCATCACGCTGGCCGTACCGCGCTTGCCCAGAGTCTTACCCAGACGGGTAGCCAACTCCAGACCGCCGGCGCCGCCGCCGACAATGACAATACGATGGGACATAAGGATAACTCGCAAGGCTAAAAGAAATCGGTGCAATTACCCGAGCGAGCGCAAGGCAGCTCATAGCGTCAGGTAACTGATAAGTCGGCTCAACAGGCCCAGACCAATGGTCACTGCCAATACCAGTACAAGGAGCATCCACGGCCGGAAAGGTCGGCGCTCGACTTGGTGCTGGGACAACTGCAGGTACTCTTCGACATGCTTTTGGTCGTCGGGGTTCAGGCGGCTGGTCATATCGGGCCTCGTCAAAGGTAGACGTTGCTGAATGTGTGGAAGCTACAGTGTTTTTACCCAGGGTTGAACGCAGCATAGCCACTGTCTGGAACGGGTTCGACGCTGACGATATCGTCCAGGCGAATGATTCCACTTTGTAACACCCGGGCAGTGATTCCGCCATGTCCGCGCACGGCCTGAAAGGTGCCGATGCCCAGGTTGCTTTCAAGGCGCGCGCAGGGTTGGCACCAGCCGGTGGTTTCGAACGTTGCCTGGCCAATCCGGAAGCGGCGGCCCTTTAGGCTGAACAGATTGATGCCACTGATAACGAGATTGCGCCGCAGATCTTCAGGCCGGACCGGATGATCCTGTGCACGCCCCATCAGCGAACTGATCACCGCCAGATGCTCCCACTGAATCAGCGTGACCTGCCGCGCATTGCGCACGCCGGGGCGGGCGTGGTCGCCGGTCAGGCCGGCCTCCAGGCGCGCTTCCACGGCATCGAGTTCAAGCATCGCCGAACGTGATTGCGGGCGCACGCCGATCCAGCGCACACGACCTTGTTGCGGCACCTCGGCGATCAGCTCCTGCAGCGGGCTCACAGGCTGATACCGACGTCGAAGACAATGCTGCGTCCCAGGTTGCTGCGCAAGAAGTCCGGCGCATCCGGGTGAGCGAACAGCACGCGGGCAAATGTCGGCCCGACCAAGGACAGCGAACGCCAGCCCTGGCGCAGGTACTCGGTCGGCGGCGGGAAATGGCTGTTGAGGTCCAATACTTCGCGTTTGAGGCTGGCGAAGGCAATGATGTCCAGTTCACCCAGATCCATGCCGCGCTCTTTGTAGTTGTGCGCTTTTTTGCGCAAGGTCGGCGCCAATCGCAGCAAGAACTCGTTGGCGGGGATGCGTCGTGGCTTGGCCTCGCGGCGTACCAGCTGGCTCAGGGAAAACGCGCTGCGTCGGCGTTGCAGTTCGTCGCGCCATTCATCGTTGAGGCGCCGGCCCTCGTCGAGCACGAAGAACACCTCGAAACTGGCATCGCGAAACAACACATCCGGCGGCTCCCCGGCGGGGGCGAACTCATCGGCGCGATAGGGAATGTTCAAACCTTGCAACAGGCGCTGGCACACCCAACGCTCACGCTCCCATTTGCGGGCATTGGACAAAAACGCGTTGGCTTGCTCGGCCGCGATGGTCAGCAGGCGTAAATAATCTGAGTCATCCATAGGCCCAAGCTTAGCGTTCAAATGTGATCGCAAAGAAGACAATTTGTCGGAGAGGCTCATAAGCCTTCCGTTCCCATGCCCGTTTCAGGGCCCTGCACAAAACGGATAGTGATCTGCGCGCACTGGCTATTGCCACGTGGCGGGCGGCTCTACCCTCGGCTGTACGGACGTAAGCCGTGTTACCGCCGCTCTAAAAAACAACAACAAGAGATAGATGCCATGCGCAAGATCGACGTACATGAGGTTATCGACAACGCTCGTTTCAACCGCTTTCACTGGATGGTGCTGTTCTGGTGTGCCCTGATCATCATCTTCGACGGTTACGATCTGGTGATCTACGGCGTGGTCTTGCCGATGCTGATGAAAGAGTGGGGGCTCAGTCCTCTGCAAGCCGGTGCACTGGGCAGCTATGCACTGTTCGGCATGATGTTCGGCGCGCTGTTCTTCGGTCCGCTGTCGGACAGGATCGGCCGCAAAAAAGCCATCACGATCTGCGTGATGCTCTTCAGTGGCTTCACCGTGCTCAATGGTTTCGCCCGCAACCCCACGGAGTTTGGCCTCTGTCGCTTCATTGCCGGGCTCGGCATTGGCGGCGTGATGCCTAACGTCGTCGCACTGATGAACGAGTACGCGCCGAAAAAAATCCGCAGCACGCTGGTCGCGATCATGTTCAGCGGTTACTCGGTGGGCGGGATGCTGTCTGCCGGGCTGGGCATTGTGCTGATCCCGAGTTTCGGCTGGCAGTCGGTGTTTTACGTGGCGGTCCTGCCGTTGCTGTTGTTGCCGCTGATCATGTATTTCCTGCCCGAATCGGTGGGCTTCATGTTGCGTCAGGGGCGTCATGAAGAGGCGCGCAATATTCTTCAGCGCATCGATCCGGCCTACGTCGCGCAAACCTCCGATCAACTGCACATGGCCGAGGTAAAAGGCACGGGCACCCCGGTGTTGCAGCTGTTCCGTGAAGGCCGTGCGCTGCGCACGCTGATGCTGTGGCTGGCGTTTTTCTGCTGCCTGTTGATGGTGTACGCGCTGAGTTCCTGGCTGCCGAAACTGATGGCCAACGCCGGTTACAGCCTGGGTTCGAGCCTGTCGTTCCTGCTGGTGTTGAATTTCGGGGCGATCTTCGGTGCGGTCGGTGGCGGGGTGCTGGGCGACAAACTCAATCTGCCGCGGGTGCTGGCGGTGTTTTTCGCCATGGCGGCGGTGTCGATCACGCTGTTGGGCTTCAACAGCCCGATGCCGGTGTTGTACCTGCTGATCGCCATTGCGGGTGCCACCACCATTGGCTCGCAGATTCTCTTGTACGCCTGCGCCGCGCAGTTTTATTCCATGACGATTCGTTCTACCGGTCTGGGCTGGGCGTCGGGCATTGGGCGCAACGGGGCCATCGTCGGTCCGCTGCTGGGTGGTGCCTTGCTCGGGATCAGCCTGCCCCTGCAGCTGAATTTCATGGCGTTTGCCGTGCCCGGTGCGGTGGCGGCCCTGGCCATGACCGTGTTCGCCATAAGCAGCCGACGCAGCGCTGCAGGTCTCAATCCTGTGTTGTCAGCGACCGGTGCCTGAGTGATGAAAGCGTTTTTCCAGGACTTCTCGTTGTCAGCCGCGGTGGCTGGATTCATTGCCACGGTGATTTCCTATGCCGGTCCATTGGTGATCATCTTTCAGGCGGCAGAAGCGGCCCATCTTTCGCGGGAAATGCTGTCGTCCTGGATCTGGGCGATCTCAATTGGCAGTGCCGTGCTCGGTATCGGTTTGAGCCTGCGCTACCGCGTTCCGGTGATCATCGCCTGGTCGGCGCCAGGCTCGGCGTTGCTGGTGACGCTGTTGCCGGACATCTCCATGGCAGAGGCGGTGGGGGCTTATCTGGTCAGCAGCCTGGTCATTTTCGTGGTTGGCATCTCGGGGGCTTTCGACCGGATCATCAGCAGGCTGCCCGCGGCCATCGCGGCGGCGATGCTGGCGGGGATCCTGTTCAGTTTCGGCACCGGGTTGTTCGTGTCGATGCAGCACAAGCCGGTGCTGGTCCTGGCGATGTTTGCCTGCTACCTGATCTGCAAGCGCGTGATGCCGCGTTATGCGGTGATGCTGGTGCTGGTGGTGGGGTGTTCGATTGCCGCGTTCACCGGTGATTTGCATCGTGAAGCGCTGGTGATCGGCCTGGCCACGCCGGTGTGGATCACGCCCGAGTTCAGCCTGGGCGCGATCCTGAACATCGCCTTGCCGCTGGTGATGGTGGCGCTGACCGGTCAGTTCGTGCCCGGCATGGCGGTGCTGCGCGCCAGCGGTTATCCGACGCCGGCGAGCCCGATCATCGCCAGCAGCGCGCTGGGCACCGCGCTGCTGGCGCCCTTTGGTTGCCATGGGCTGAATCTGGCGGCGATCACCGCGGCGATCTGCACCGGTCGCGAAGCCCACGAAGATCCTCACAAACGCTACGTGGCCGGGGTCGTCGGCGGCCTGTGCTACCTGCTGTTGGGGATCTTCGGCGCCACGCTGGTCTCGCTGTTTTCAGCGTTCCCCAAAGAGTTGATCGCGGCGCTGGCCGGGCTGGCCCTGTTCGCCGCCATTGCCGGCGCGTTGACGGGCGCGATGGCGGTGCCGAGCGATCGTGAAGCCGCGCTGGTGACCTTTCTGGTCACGGCTTCGGGCATGTCGTTGTTCGGTTTGTCCGCGGCATTCTGGGGGCTGATTTTCGGCATGGTCACCCATGTGCTGTTGAGCGTCCGTCGTCCCGTTCCCCATCGCCAATCCACGGCTACTGAAGTCCTTCAACCAGTCGATCAATAACAATAAGAGAAAAACGATGAAACAGATTCTCCCAACAACCGGTTCGGCGTTGTCCCTGGCTGTCGTCTCGAGTTTTTCCACAGGTGCGATGGCGGCGCAAACCGGCTTTGTCGAAGACACCACCGCGACGTTGCAGGCGCGCAATTACTACTTCAGCCGCGACTATTCCGACATCGTCGGCGCCAACCAGCAATCGAAGGCTGAAGAGTGGGCCCAGGGTTTCATCCTCAACGTGAAGTCCGGATACACCCAGGGCACTGTCGGGTTTGGGGTGGACGTCATCGGCTTGCTCGGTCTCAAGCTCGACAGCGCTCCGGACCGGACCAATACCGGTTTGCTGCCGGTGCAGGACGACGGCCGCGCGCCGGACAACTACAGCCGCCTGGAAGGCGCGTTGAAGATGCGCTACTCCAGAACAGAGCTGAAAGTCGGTGAGTTGCAACCCAATCTGCCGGTGTTGGCATTCAGCGATATCCGCCTGCTGCCACCGAGTTATCAGGGTGCAAGTATCACTTCCAGCGAGATCAATGGCCTGACGCTGCAGGGTGGTCACTTGAGTTCAACCAGCCTGCGCAACGAGGCTGGCGACGAAAAGATGCAAGCGATGCTGGGGCACGTGCCGCAGCGCCAGGTCAGCAGTGACGGTTTCAATTTTGCCGGCGCTGATTATGCCTTCAACGACAAGCTCAGCTCGGTCAGCGCCTGGTACGGGCAACTGGAAGATATCTACAACCAGCGCTTTCTGGGTTTAAAGCACAGTGAACCGGTGGGCGACTGGATCCTCGGCGCCAACCTCGGTTACTACGATTCGCGCGAGGACGGCAAAAAACTGCTGGGCAACATCGACAACCAGGCGTTCTTCTCGTTGCTGTCGGCCAAGCGTGGCGGTCATACGTTTTACGTCGGCTATCAGGGCATGTTCGGCGACAGCGCGTTTCCACGGGTGTTTGCCAACATCTCGCCGCTGGGCAACGAAGTGCCGACCTACGAGTTCGCCTCCACCGATGAACGTTCCTGGCAGGCGCGCTACGACTATGACTTCGCGGCGCTCGGCGTACCGGGGCTGACCAGTACCGTGCGCTACATCAGCGGCAATAACGTCGATACCGGCAAGGGTTATGAAGGCAAGGATCGCGAGCGTGACCTGGACATCGGCTATGTGTTGCAGAGCGGCAGCCTCAAAGGCCTTGGCATCCGAGTGCGCAACGCGATGGCGCGTTCAAACTACCGCAGTGATATCGACGAGAACCGCTTGATCCTCAGCTACACCTGGACCTTGCTGTGAGCCCATTGATTACAGGTTGCTGGTGCAATCACCGATGACGTTATAGGTCACGCGGTGGGTCTGGCCCTGATGATCGACATACTCCATGGTCGCCGGTACAACCCCGCACGCGGTCGCAGTGTCGGACACAGAAACCACTTTGGCGATGTCCAGTGACTGCGCCGGGTTGTACAGGACTGCGAGCGGCTCGTTGTCAGCGGCCATGGCCGAGGTGGCGATGACGGTCAGCAACAGGCTGATCAACGTTTTCATGTTGGCGTGCTCCGTGTTGTAGGTGATGTTTGAATTTTAGTCTTTGCCACCGACGGATAAAGGGGCGAACGGCGGATGCAGCCTTACATAAAACGTAACAGTCATCGCCCGAGGGGGGCTTATGGATGTGCTTAACAACTTGCGCGTGTTCATCCGGGTGGTGGATTGCGCCAGTTTCACCGGGGCTGCCGATGCGCTGGATCTGTCGACCGCGCAGGTATCCCGATTGGTCGCGGATCTGGAGGAACATGTACAGGCGCGCCTGCTGCAACGCACCACGCGGCGCTTGAGCCTGACCGACGCCGGCGAGCGCTTCCTGCTGCGCAGCCGGCAAATCGTCGACGCCATGGATGAGGCAACGGCCGAGGCCCGTGGCGCTCATATCAATCCGGCCGGACGCCTGCGGGTGCACAGCATGAACGGCCTGGGTGTGCTGCTCACACCGTTGATCGCCCGCTACAGCGAGCTTTATCCCGATGTGGTGTTCGAGCTGACCTTGTCGCAGCTCAATCCCGATCCGCTGGAGGAGGGGCACGATGTGGTGATTTCGATAGCTCCCGAACTGGCCGACTCGCAAAGGGTTGCGCAGGCCGTTGGTCAGATCTACAGCGTGCCCTGTGCCTCCCCGGCTTACTTGCAACGCCGGGGTGTACCGCGGCAGCCGCTGGCGCTGAACGATCATCAATGCCTGCGCATGCTCGACCCCTTGTACAGCGATCAATGGCTTTTCCAGGACGAGCACGGCGAGCACGCCGTCAGCCCGGCCAAGACCTTTCAGTGCAACGTTGCCGAGTCGATGGTCAAGGCTTCGGAGGCGGGCATGGGCATCAGCCTGCTGCCGTTCTACACCGCGACGCGGCCCTTGAGCGACGGCACTTTGCTGCGCCTGTTACCGGCATGGCGCCTGCGCGAGCGTAATGTGTATGCGCTGTATCCTTCGCGACGCTTTCTCGATGCCAAGGTCCGCACCTGGGTGGATTTTCTCAAGTCTGAGTTGCCGAAGCTGTTTGCCGAACATGACGCGGTGACGAACGATCCGCGGCATTGGGCTTGAAGTCGAAGGGCAGGCGAGCGGCGGTGTAGACTGAGTGTCATTTGTCTTTCGCCAAGGAGTCGCGCGTAGCCATGATCGGTGCAGAGTTGCTGTCATCGCAAACCCTTGCGGTCGGCTGGCTGATCTATGTGCCCGTGTTGATCTGGGCGATCTGGCGCGCGCCCTGGGTTGAACTGTTCACCGACAGCCGTCGTCAGCACCTGCTGTTTGGAACGGTGTTTGCGCTGTTTCTGTTGTGGCTGGTGCGGCGCGACTTTGATACCGGCGTGTCTTACCACTTCATCGGCATGACAGCGGTGACGCTACTGCTGGACTGGCCGCTGGCGCTGCTCGGCGGGTTGGTTGCACAAACGGGGCTGGTGCTGCTCGGCCGACAGGACCTGGCGGCCGTCGGGGTCAATGGCGCGCTGTTGATTGCACTGCCGGTGCTGGTCACCGAGTGTTGCGCGATCCTGGTGGAGCGGGCGCAGCCACGAAATCCTTTTGTGTATATCTTCGTTTCCGGATTTTTCGCCGCCGCGCTGTCGGCATTGCTGTGCCTGCTGCTGGCGCTTTGGTTGCTATGGTTCGACGAGCGTTTTGCCATGCCGTACTGGCTGGAAGATTTTGTCGGATATCTATGGCTGATCATTTTTCCCGAAGCCTTTATCAACGGCATGATCGTCAGTGCGCTGGTCGTGTTTTGTCCGGAGTGGCTTGAGACGTTCAACCGCACCCGCTACCTCTCGGCCCCCTGGAAGGACGACGATCCCAAGCCCTGAAATCGTCGAACCGGTGGATCAGTGGCGCGGATCGAAGTCACCGCTGAACATCTCGTCCTCGGCATCGGGAGCCACTGGAATCTTGTGTTCTTCGGACGCCCAGGCACCCAGGTCGATCAGTTTGCAGCGATCGGAGCAGAATGGCCGGAATTTGCTCTCGGCGGTCCATTCCACGGGGGCGCCACAGGTTGGGCATTCGACGGTTGTTGGTTGGCTCATGACTGGCCTCCACGCAAAGTAAGATAAAAGTGATGCAGGCGTTCGACCTCGCTGTGCAGCCAGGCCAGATCGCGGTCGTTGACCACGACGTCGTCGGCATGGCTCACGCGATCCTGGCGGCTGGACTGGGCCTTGAGGATCGCCTGGACTTGCTGCTCGCTGGTCTGGTCACGGAACAGGGTGCGTTCGATCTGCAATTGTTCCGGGGCATCGATCACCAGCACCCGTTGGGTCATGGCGTACTGACCGGACTCGATCAGCAGCGGCGATACCAGAATCGCATAAGGTGATTTTGCCAGCGCCAGGTGATGAGCGATTTCCTCGCCGATCAGTGGATGCAAGAGGGCCTCCAGCCAGCGGCGCTCTTCAGGCACTTCGAAGATCAATTTGCGTAGTGCGGCGCGGTCCAGTTGACCGTCGGTCTGCAACACGCCGGGGCCGAAGTGTTCGGCGATTTGTGCCAGTGCCGGGCGGCCAGGTTCAACGACCCAGCGAGCGGCATGATCGGCGTCGACCACATGCACGCCCAGATCGATGAAGTGTTGGGCGGCCGCGCTTTTACCGCTGCCGATACCGCCGGTCAGGCCGAGAATCCAGGGTTTTTCCACAGGGGTATTCATTTCAAACCGACAAACTGCCAATAGAGGTCGGTTATTTGACCACCCCAGAGCAAGGCAATCCAGCCGGCAATGGCCAGATAGGGACCGAAAGGGATCGGTGTCGAGGTTTTTGCATTGCGCCAGCGCAGCAGCATCAGCCCGATAATGGCACCCACCAGCGAGGACAGGAGGATGGTCAGCGGCAAAATCTGCCAGCCACCCCAGGCGCCCAGCATCGCCAGCAGCTTGAAGTCACCGTAGCCCATGCCGTCCTTGCCGGTGATCAGCTTGAACAGCCAGAACACCGACCACAGCAGGCCGTAGCCGGCGATCGCTCCCCAAAGCGCCTCGTGCAACGACACGAACAGGCCGAAACTGTTGACGATCAACCCCAGCCAAATCAACGGCAGCACCAGTACGTCCGGCAATATCTGATGTTCGGCGTCGATCAGGCTCATCGCCAGCAATCCCCAGCTCAGGACCAGCACCAGGGCGGCCGGCCAGCCGAAGCCGAAGTGCCAGGCAACAAACGCCGACAACAACCCGCAGGCCAGTTCGGTCAACGGATAGCGCGGGCTGATCGCTGCCGCACAGCCTGAACAGCGGCCGCGCAAAAACACATAGCTGAGCAGCGGGATGTTTTCCCAGGCGCGGATTCGGTGACCGCAGTGCGGGCACTGGGAGTGGGGCAGCAACAGGTTGTAGGTCGGCAGTGGCGTTTCGCCAGGTAGCCCGAGAATGTCATGGGCCTGCTCACGCCAGTCGCGTTCGAGCATTTTCGGCAGGCGCCAGATCACGACATTGAGGAAACTGCCGACCAGCAGGCCGGTGATGCCTGCGAGAAGGACAAAGGCCAGCGGAGAGTGAATCAGGATTTCATTCAAGGGCATGTCAGATCGCTGAGCCAAGTTGGAAGATGGGCAGGTACATGGCAACTACCAGTCCACCGACGATAACACCCAGCACCACCATGATGAACGGCTCCATCAGGCTGGTGAGGTTATCGACCATGTTATCGACGTTGTCTTCGTAGAATCCCGCGACTTTGTCGAGCATGGCGTCCAGGGTGCCTGACTCTTCGCCGATGGCCGTCATCTGTATCGCCATGTTCGGAAAGACGCCGGAGGTACGCATGGCGAAATTCAATTGCATGCCGGTCGAAACGTCTTGCCGGATGCGCAACACAGCGCGCTTGAACACGCTATTGCCGGTCGCGCCGGCCACTGATTGCAGGGCCTCCATCAGCGGCACGCCAGCAGCGAAAGTGGTCGACAGTGTACGTGCGAACCGGGCCACGGCGGACTTGTGCATCAGGGTGCCCACCAGCGGCAGTTTCAGCAGCCAGGTGTCCATCCGGTCACGCAAGGCCGGGGACTTCCCGAGGGCGTGGCGCACGCCGAAGGCCATCGTGAGCAGTGCACCAAGGACCACCCACCACCAGGCCTGCATGAATTGCGACAGGCCAATGACCATCACGGTGAAGGCCGGCAGTTCGGCGCCGAAGCCTTTGAACACCGACTCGAACTGCGGCACGACATTGACCAGCAGAATCCCGGTGACAATCGCCGCGACGAACACCACCACCAGTGGGTAGGTCATGGCTTTTCGGATCCTGGCCTTGAGGGATTCGCTTTTTTCCTTGTAGGTCGCGACCCGCTCCAGAAGGGTGTCGAGGGCACCGGCCTGCTCGCCGGCATCCACCAGGTTGCAATACAGCTCATCGAAATACCGGGGCTTCTTGCGCAGGGCGGCGGCGAGGCTGCTGCCTGCTGCAACTTCCTGTTTCAGTTCGTCCACCAGCGTGCGCATGGCCGGGTTATCGAAGCCCTCGCCGATGATGTCGAAGGACTGCAACAACGGTACGCCGGCCTTCATCATCGTCGCCATTTGCCGGGTGAACAGGGCAATGTCCTGGGCCTTGATACGCTTGCCCATGCTGAACACAGATGGGTTTTTTTTGCGAACCTTGCCGGGACTGATGCCTTGCTTGCGCAGTTTCGCCTTGATCAGCGCCGGGTTTTGAGCGCTGAGTTCGCCGGTCACTTTTGTGCCTTTGCGGTCGATGCCTTCCCATGCATACACGCTGATTTTCGCTGCCTTGACCGCCATGTTCAGTCCTGGGTATTCCGATTGAGTTGCTCTTATAGCCTAGTCAAAGGATGGGGCCAAACCCGCCAGGGTGAGGTGACAAAAAACGTCAGATAGTGCGGGTTCTGGTGGGAGGAAAAGGCCTGACGGCTACCAGGTCCCCTGCCAACAGGGGCTTCCGGCCTTGGCACAGGCTGTGCTGCCAAGGGGCAGGTCATGAGCCTTCGACTCATGCATGGAGCTTGTACATGAAGAATCAGAAAGGTTTTACCCTGATCGAGTTGCTCGTCGTGGTGGCGATCATCGGGATCCTGGCAACACTGGGCCTGCCGATGTATTCCAAGTACCAGGCCCGGGCCAAGGTCACGGCGGCGATGGCCGAGCTGACTGCGATGAAAGTGCCGTTCGAGGATGTGATCAATCAGGGGGAAACGCCGACAATTGCCAACGTGGCGCCCGCCGGTGAGGCATCGACCACCCATTGCACCCTGTCTGTGACGGCTACAACGCCGGAGGGAGCGGGATCAATCGTATGTACGTTGCACAATGCCCCGGGGGTGGTCCAGGGCAAAACCGTCACCCTGACACGGGACGAAGCCAAAGGCTGGTCATGCAAGAGCAGTGTTTCCTCGGATTACTTGCCTAAAGGGTGTTCCGGTTCTGCGGCATGAGTTGCTCAATCAATTCCCCGCTTTTGCGTAATGCTGTTCATCTGTGGCGAGGGAGCTTGCTCCCGCTGGACTGCGCAGCAGTCCCATTTTCAGGGCCGCTTCGCGCCCCAGCGGGAGCAAGCTCCCCCGCCACAGATACAGTGAGCACTACCGCTTTTGCGGGGTTTTTCCTGTTTGTCGACCGGTCGTCAAAAGCCGCTCATAAAGCTCAGAAATTTCAGCATCTTAGGAACTTTTCATAAACCCGCAACTTGCATGCAGTGTTTGTGCATCTCGTGCATTTTGCATGATTCCGAAAATTAGCTGATTTTATAACTTGTTGATTTATAAGGTTTTATCCTTGGTCTCAAAGTTGGCACAGCGTTCGCAATATCCTTGGTAACCCTGCCGACAAGACACCCGGCAGACTTTCCGAAAAACAGGAGTTACTCGTATGAAGAAGTTCGCTATCACTGCCGCTGCTGCTACCGCGCTGACCCTGACCATGGCCAACGCCGCGTTTGCTCAAACCACCCAGGCAACCCAGTCGCCAATGGTGCTGGCTGCCGGTGAGATGACCGAAGCGAAAGAAGCCACTTCCGATACCTGGATCACCACCAAAGTCAAAGCTGACCTGATGACCGAAAAAGGTATTCCAGGTAGCGACATCAAGGTTGAAACCAACAAAGGTGTGGTATCGCTGTCGTCGACCACCGCCGTGACCGATTCGCAAAAGGAAATGGCTGTGGCCATCACCAAGAAAATCAAAGGCGTCAAGGCGGTCTCCGCTGACGGCCTGAAAGCCGAGTAAGGCAAGACTTCTCGCCTGGACCGGGAGAAGGCGCGACAGACGAGCCGAGTCATACGTCTGTTGCAACCTGAGTGTTCATGCGAAGGGCCAAACGGATGTTGGCCACCACAGGCCCCGTGCATTTTTGCCGGGGCCTGTTTTATGTGGTTCGCCGTAAACAATTGTGGGAGCGGGCTTGCTCGCGAAGGCTGACTGACATTCAACACATGCGTTGAATGAAAAACCGCTTTCGCGAGCAAGCCCGCTCCCACATTGAATCGTGGTTAATCAATTGCCGCGTTTGCTGGTGATCTGTTTCAGCCGATTACCTTCGAACCGCAAGTAATGATACATGCCGCCATTCGGTCCGTAGGTCCATTCCTCGACCTGAAACTCCTCGCGCCGGTCTGCACTGCGCTTGTAGCCCAGCAGGTCGCGACTCACCGGTTCACCGCATTTCTGCACCACCTCACTCGAGCGATCACCGACGCTGATCAATTGGCTGCCGCAGCGCAGGGTATCGGCGGCCCAGGCCTGACTGGCCGATAGCGCCAGGACCAGGCCTGCCAGCCGCCGCATCATCACTCGGCATCCAGATGCATCGGTGTCACCACGCGGCCGTCACTTTCCGCTTCGCCCAGATTGGCGTCGATGAAGTACACCCGCTCATCTTCCAGTTTGGCCTTGTCGACCAGGTAATCCTTGATGCTGCTGGCGCGCTCCTGGCCCAGTTGACGCAACAGTACGTCACTGGAACTCCAGAACTTGATCACCTCGGCGCGCATTTTTGCGGTGCGCTCTTCCTTGCCCAGGTCCTTCCATTCGGCAGGGGGCTGGGTTTTCAGGCGGGTGCGGTAAATACCTTCGAGCAACGGACCTTTTTCCCCATCCGGCACTTCCAGCAACGAAGCCTGGGCCGGGACCTTGTCACCGCGGCGCTGGAGCATTTTGTAGTAGTTGTACTGGTATTCCCGTTCCAGGCGTTGTTCGGCGATCAGCGGGCCATCGCTGCTCTGGGCGGCGGTGCCTTCGATTTCCAGGCGCAGGGCCGGGCGCTCCTTGAGTGCCTTGGACAGTTTGTCCAGGGCGCCTTCGGCGTCCTTGCCCAACTCGCTGGAACCCGCCGCGAATGAAACGCTGCCCAGGTCTTCCGAACCGCCACCGTTGACCAGCCCGCCAATGAGTTTGAACGGCGCCGCTGCGGCTTTGACGATCAGGTTGCGCAGGGTCTGCCAGATAATCGGCATGACGCTGAACTGAGGGTTGTTCAGATCGCCGGTGACCGGCAGCTCGATGGAGATCTTGCCGTCGACGTCCTTGAGCAAGGCAATCGCCAGTTTCAGCGGCAGGCTCACGGCATCCGGGCTGTCGACTTTTTCACCCAGCTGCAGTTGCTCGACCACCACTTTGTTGTCGGCTTTGAGCTGCCCCTTGGTGATCTGGTAGTGCAGGTCGAGATTGAGCCGGCCCTTGCGGATGCGGTAGCCGGCGAACTTGCCGGAGTAGGGGGTCAGCGTAGTCAGTTCCACGCGTTTGAAGCTGGTGGCGATGTCGAGGCTGGCCATCGGGTCGAACGGATTGACCGAGCCCTTGATGGTCACCGGCGCGTAGCGGTCGACCTTGCCCTTGACGTCGACACTGGCCGGTTTCGGCTGGCGGCTGTCGATGGTGCCGATCTGCCCGTTGAGTTGCTGGATGGCGGTGGCGAAGTTCGGGGTCAGGCTGAAGTCGGCGAAGTTGGCCGAACCGTCATTGATGAAAATGCCGCCAATGTGGATGCCCAACGGTTTTTCGTTGCTTGTCGGTTTGCTCGCTGCCGGTTTTGCCCCGGAGTCCGCTGGTTGCGGGATCAGCAGATCGTCGATGTTGGTGGTGCGATCATCGTTGATCATGAAACGCGCATAGGGCTGGAACAGGTTGACCTTATCGATCGACAGGCTGTCCCCATGCTGATAGTTCAGGCCTTCGACCACGACCTGTTGCCACTTGAGGAAGTCGCGGGTTTTCAGGGTGTCCAGGGTATGCAACTGATCGACCTGGGCGCGACCGGTGACGTTGAAGGCCAGGGGCTCGGTGCTTTTGAGGTTGACCGCCAGATCGCTGCCGAGCATGCCGCTGCGCAGTTCCAGGCGAATGAATGGCGTGATGTAGGACTGGGCAACCCGCAGGTCGATGTCCCTGGTCTGGACCTTCAGCGTGGCGCTGACCGGGGCCAGGTTGACCTCGCCGTCGGCCATGATCTTGCCTTGCTTGCCCACGCCGGTATCGAGCTTGAGGGTAAAGGGCGAGCCGTTGAGGCTGTCGAAGTTTTGCAGGTCGAGGTTCAGCGGAGCCAGGTCCAGAGCGACGGCAGGCTGCGCCTTGCGGTCAGCCAGATGCACCTTGTAGTCGCGCAGTTGCACATCCTTGATCAGTACCTGCCAGGGTTTGTCGGGTGCGCCCGGTTCGGGTTTCGGTGAGTCTGCCGCCGCCGGAGTGCTGGCCGGTTCGGCATCCGCCTTGGCTTTGGCGGTGGCTTTTGACGGTTGGCTGGCGAACAGTTTCTGCCAGTCGAGTTGGCCGTCCGGTTCCAGCGCGGCCCAGGTTTCCAGTTTGTGGCTGCGGATCTTGCCGACCACCACCTGCTGTTTGGCCAGGTCCACCGTGGTTTCGCTGACGTCCAGTCGCTCAAGCTTTACCAGCGGCCGGCCATCCGGCGCCTTGATCGCGAAGGGGGCGACAGTGACCGCAACATTGCTCAGCAGCAGCTCGGTTTCCTTGGACAGACTGAGTTTGTAGTCGGTGCTGATGCTCATGATGCCGTTTTCGAGATCCAGTGGAACGGCATCGCGCACATAGGGCCAAAAGGCTTTCATCTTGCCATCAGTGATTTTCAGCTTACCTTCGGAGGCGATCGGGATCAGACTGAAATTGCCCGTCCAGTCGATCTGTCCGCCATTGGGGCCGACGGCCACCAGGGTCATGTCGGCACTGTCATCGGGCAGGGTGCTGAGGTTCTTCAATTCGAAATCGAGGGAGTCGTAGAGAAACTCGATGGGCTCGCTGGGGCGGGCGTCTTCAAAGTGCACGGCGCCGCCGGCCAGCTTGATCCGCTCGATGCGCAGCGGAAACGGCTTGGCATCCGGGTCGGCGGGCGTGGGTTCGCTTTCTGGCAGTTTGAACAGCCCAAGCAGATTGAGTTTGCCGTCCTTGCCGAACAGGATTTCGGTCTTGGGCTTGTCCAGTTCGACATCGGACAGGTGCACCGCCTTGGTCCACAGGCTGTCGAGTTGCAGATTGGCGTACAAGCGTTCGAAAGCGACCTGCTCCTTGCCGGGCTCGCCGATGTTCAAGCCCCAGAGGGTCAGTTCAAGGCTGAACGGATTGAACTCGATCCGCTGGATCGTGGCGGGGGTGGTGGCGTAGTTGGCCAGTTGCTGGTTGGCAATGCGCAACGCCACCCCCGGTAAAATCAGAAAACCCAGCAAGCTGTAGAGAGCCAGAGCAGTCAACAAGGCGCCGATGGCGCGAATCAATCCTTTGTACATGTGCGGCTTCATCTGTCTGAATCGGAGTGCCTTGGAGTATGGCACGCGTTTCTGGTTCCGAAGTGATTGACCTGTCGAGGAAGTTTCAGATTTCTCCCACAGCTGTCAGAGCTGCAGAATCAGGGTTTTCAGCGGTGGTTGCTGATCCATCGACGGAAAGTCGGCGCCTGGTTTCATCACGCTCCATTCACGCACCGGCCGCCCGGCCTTCTCTGCGCAACGCAAAACCTGCTCGCGCCAGTCGTCCATGCTGACTTTCGCCAGGTTGTTGCAGCAGATCAGCACGCCGTTGTCGGCAGTGGTCAACAAGGCCGGCTTGAGCAGACTCTGATAGTCGCGCAGCAGGTCGACGGTGCCGAATGCGCTCTTGGCCCAGGCCGGTGGGTCCAGCAGCACCAAATCGTACTGGCGCTGTTCCAGGCGCTGATAGCTCGGCAGTTTTTGCCCGCGGCGCTGGCTGATCGGCAGGCCGGCCAGTTGGCGAATGGCCGGGAAGTAGTCGGACTGGATAAATTCCATGGGCGGCAACTGCGGGTTGAGTTGGCCGTTCTCGCGACCGACCGCCAGATTGCCTTCGGCGAAGTCCAGGTTGCACACCTCGCGCGCGCCGCCGGCGGCGGCACTGAGGCCGACGCCACAGGTGTAGGCGAACAGGTTCAGCACGCTTTTGTTTTTGCTGTGATCCTTGACCCAGCCGCGGGTGTTGCGCAGGTCAAGGAACAGCAGCGGGTCTTGTCCGGCATGGCGGCCACGCACCCGATAGTTCAGGCCCCATTCGTGGCCGACCAGGTCTTGCAGGGCGGCTTCGTCGGCGCGGTAGACGATGTCTTCGCGATCGATGCGCGAGTTACCGCGGGAGCGGTCGTTGTAGACCAGCAGGGTTTCAAAACCCAGGTATTGGTTGATCGCGTCGTGCAGCTGCAGCAGCGCCTCGCGCTCCAGCGGCTGATGGAAGCTCTGCACCAGCAATTGCGGGCCGTAGCGGTCGATGGTCAAGCCACCGGCACCTTCCTGGCTGCCGTGGAACAGGCGATAGCAATCGGTGCCCTGCTGGTGCAGTTCGGCGAGCAGGTCCTGGCGTTGATCGAGGGCGGCGCGCAGCGCCTGATTCAAGGAAGACATGCTGGGCGCCTTGCAGGAGAGAATTGGGCGCGGGAGTTTAACAGTTTGGAGCTGGACCGAGGTGCTCCCTTCGCGAGCAGGCTCGCTCCCACACTGGATTCGTGTCGTACACGGATCTGCGACCAACAAAAGTCCCCTGTGGGAGCGAGCCTGCTCGCGATGCTTTTCGGCTGTGTCTAACTCAACAACCCCATCCGTCGTTTGGCCCGATGCACCGATCCATTACGCACCGCCCAGCGCAGCATTGGCGCGCTGCGATTGACGCTGGCGCGGATCAGCTTGCGTTGCAGCGGGTTCTGGCTGACGCCGAGCATGTCACTGGCCCAGTCCGGCAACAGATCGATCCCCGCCTGCATCATCAACCCACCGAACGGCTTGGCCAAACGACTGGGAGAGGGCGCGTTCAACAACAGGCGCAGCACCTCGCGGCTGCGCTCGTCGCACAGCAGTTGCGGGCGCACGCGCTCAAGGTAGTCGGCAATGGCCTGCCGCGAACGGGGCACATCCCGGGCACCGAGACGCTCGGCGACCAGGGCGATCTCTGCGTAATAGCGATCCTGATCGGCTGGGGACAGTTGCGGGTTGCGATAGCGCAAATGCGCGGCGAGGAAGTTGCTGACCTCGGCGACGTGCACCCAGGTCAGCAGATCGGGATCGCTGGCGGCATAGGGGCGTCCATCCGGCGCCGTGCCGGTCACCTGCAAGTGAATGGTGCGAACCTTCTCGATCAACCAGTCGGCGTCTTGCCGCGAACCGAAGGTGGTGCCGGAGATGAACTGCCCGGTGCGGCGCAAGCGACCGAGCATGTCTTCACGAAAATTCGAATGGTCCCAGACCCCGGCCAATGCCAGCGGGTGCAGGGCCTGCAGCATCAGGGCGCTGATGCCACCGATCAGCATGCTGCTGAAATCGCCATGGACTTGCCAGCTCACCGAATCCGGTCCGAACAGCCCGGGGTCGCCCTTGGGGTTTTCCAGGTCGAGCTTGCCCAGGGACAAACCGGTCAGGCTCATGATTTGGGTTTCGATGCGGGTGCGGATGAATTCCATGGTGTCCCGGTAATTTTTTGTAGGAGCTGCCGCAGGCTGCGATCTTTTGATCCTGCAGAGCAAAGTCAAAAGATCGCAGCCTGCGGCAGCTCCTACAGAGAGCGAGCATTATTGATTCAGGCGTTTATCGATCAGCCCTTGCACCACGCTCGGGTCGGCCAGGGTCGAAGTATCGCCCAGGCTATCGAGTTCGTTGCAGGCGATCTTGCGCAGAATGCGCCGCATGATCTTGCCTGAGCGGGTTTTCGGCAAGGCCGGCGCCCACTGGATCAAGTCCGGTTTGGCGAAACTGCCGATTTCCTTGCCGACCAGAGCCAGCAATTCCTGCTTCAGTTCATCGTTGGTTTCGACGCCGTTCATGGGCGTCACGAAGACATAGATACCCTGGCCCTTGATGTCGTGGGGGTAACCGACCGCAGCGGCCTCGGCGATGCTGTCGTGCAGCACCAGGGCGCTTTCCACTTCGGCGGTGCCGATACGGTGGCCGGACACGTTGATCACATCGTCGATGCGCCCGGTGATCCAGTAGTCGCCATCTTCATCGCGCCGCGCGCCATCGCCGGTGAAGTAGTAACCCGGATACGGCTTGAAATAAGTGTCGACCATGCGCTGCGGGTCGCCATAGACGCTACGGATCTGCGCCGGCCAGCTGGATTTTATGGCCAGTACGCCGCTGCCGGCGCCTTTGATTTCCTTGCCTTGCTCGTCGAGCAGCACCGGCTGCACACCGAACATCGGTTGTGTGGCGCAACCGGGTTTGATTCGTTGGGCGCTGACCAAAGGGCTGAGCATGATGCCGCCGGTCTCGGTCTGCCACCAGGTATCGACGATCGGGCAACGCTCTTCGCCCACCTCATGGAAGTACCACTCCCACGCTTCCGGATTGATTGGTTCGCCGACCGTACCGAGTAGCCTGACGCTGGCGCGGGAGGTTCCCTTCAACGCGGCGGGCCCTTCGCGCATCAACGAACGCAGGGCCGTCGGGGCGGTGTAGAAAATGTTCACCTTGTGTTTGTCGATCACCTGCCAGAAGCGCGAGGTCGTCGGGTAGCTCGGCACGCCCTCGAAGATCAGCGTGGTCGCGCCGTTGGCCAGCGGACCGTAGACGATGTAGCTGTGGCCAGTGACCCAACCGACGTCGGCGGTGCACCAGAAGACCTCGCCATCGCGGTAATCCAGCACGTACTTGAAGGTCATCGTCGCTTGCAGCAGGTAGCCGCCGGTGGTGTGCAGCACGCCTTTGGGTTTACCGGTACTGCCGGAGGTGTAGAGGATGAACAGCGGGTCTTCGGCGTCCATCGGCTCGGGCGGGCAATCGGCGCTGGCTTCGCGCAGGGCCTGCTGGTACTTGATGTCCCGTCCTTCGACCCAGTTCACTTGCACATTTCTGCGCTCGACCACCAGCACGGTGCTGACGTTCGGGCAGCTTTGCAGCGCCTTGTCGACGTTCTGCTTGAGTGGCACGGGCCTGCCGCCGCGCACGCCTTCGTCGGCGGTGATCACGGTGCGGCAGTCAGCGTCGAGAATGCGGTCGCGCAACGAGTCCGGGGAGAAACCGCCGAACACCACCGAGTGCACCGCACCGATGCGGGTACAGGCAAGCATGGCGTAGGCCGCCTCGGGAATCATCGGCATGTAGATGCACACGCGGTCGCCTTTTTTCACGCCACGGCTTTTCAGCACGTTGGCCAGGCGGCAGACGTTTTCATGCAGTTGTTTGTAGGTGATCGATGTCGAGTCGGCAGGGTCGTCGCCTTCCCAGATGATGGCGACCTGATCGCCGCGTTTCTCCAGGTGCCGGTCGATGCAGTTGTAGCTGACATTCAATTGCGCACCGGCAAACCAGCTGGCCTCACCGGTCTTCAGGTTGTAGCGCTGGACGGTTTCCCAGGGCGCGCTCCAGTCGAGAAAGCGCGTGGCCTGTTCGGCCCAGAAGGTGCTGGGGTGTTCAATGGATTCGCGGTACAGGCGCTGATAGTCGTCTTGACTCAGTTGTGCAGCCCGGCGGACGGCATCGGCTTTGGGGAACTTGCTGATATCGAACATGACGGTTCCTTATTCTTGTTTTGCGACAAAGATAAAGATGCGCCGAGTGGTCAATGGGTTCAAGCCGTACACAAAACAACTGTGGGAGCGAGCCTGCTCGCGAAAGCGTTGGGTCAGTCAACAACAAAGTCGACTGACAAACCGCATTCGCGAGCAGGCTCGCTCCCACAAGGTACAACAGGGCAGTGTCAGATTATCCGCGGTGACGACCGCGGAAGTAGTTGATCAACCCTTGAGTCGAGGCGTCCTCGGCCGGGGTTTCTTCACTGCCGACCAGGCGGTTGTAGACGCCTTTGCCCAGCTCCTTGCCCAGCTCCACGCCCCACTGGTCGAAGGCATTGATGCCCCAGATCACGCTTTGCACGAAGACTTTGTGTTCGTACATCGCCACCAGTGCGCCGAGGCGACGCGGGCTGATGCGTTCGACCACCAGGGTGTTGCTCGGACGATTGCCCGGGATCACCTTGTGCGGCGCGAGTTTGTGTACCTCGGCTTCGCTCATGCCTTTGTCGCGCAGCTCGGTTTCGGCCTCGGCCAGGGTCTTGCCGAGCATCAGCGCCTGGCTTTGGGACAGGCAGTTGGCGTACAGCCACTGGTGGTGGTCGGACACTGGGTTGAAGCTGACGATCGGCACGATGAAGTCGGCCGGAATCAGTTGGGTGCCCTGGTGCAGCAGCTGGTGGTAGGCGTGCTGACCGTTGCAGCCAACACCGCCCCAGATCACCGGCCCGGTATCGGTGGACACCGGCTTGCCGTCCTGGCGTACGCTCTTGCCGTTGGATTCCATGTCCAGCTGTTGCAGGTGCTTGGTGATGTTACGCAGGTAGTGATCGTACGGCAGGATCGCGTGGCTTTGCGCACCCCAGAAGTTGCCGTACCACACGCCGAGCAAGGCCAGCAGCACCGGCATGTTCTGTTCGAACGGTGCGCTCTGGAAGTGCTGGTCCATGGTGTAGGCACCGGACAGCAGCTCCTTGAAGTTGGACATGCCGATGGCCAGGGCAATCGGCAAGCCGATGGCCGACCACAGCGAGTAACGGCCGCCGACCCAGTCCCACATCGGGAAGATGTTTTCTTCGCGGATACCGAAGGCTACGGCGGCGGCGTTGTTGCTCGATACCGCGATGAAGTGGCGATACAGCTCGGCTTCCGAACCACCCTGGGCCAGGTACCAGGCACGGGCGGCCTGGGCGTTCTTCAGGGTTTCGAGGGTGTTGAAGGATTTCGACGAGACGATGAACAGCGTGGTCTCGGCGCGCAGCTTCATGGTCAGTTCGTGGAACTCGCTGCCGTCGATGTTCGCCAGGTAATGGCAACGCACGCCTTTCTGGGCGTAGGACAGCAAGGCTTCGGACACCAGTTCCGGGCCGAGGAAGGAGCCACCGATGCCGATGTTCACCACGTCGGTGATCGGCTTCTCGGTGTAACCACGCCACAGACCATCGTGGATGCGGCCGACGAGGTCGGTGATCTGGTTCAGCACCTTGTGCACTTCGGGCATCACGTTGACGCCATTGACCGACAGCTTGTCACCGACCGGGCGGCGAAGCGCGGTGTGCAGGGCTGGACGGCCTTCGGAAGCATTGACGATTTCGCCATCGAACAGCGATTTGATCGCGCCCTTGAGGTCGACTTCGTTGGCCAGGCCCACCAGCAGATTGCGGGTCTCGGCGTTGATCAGGTTTTTCGAATAGTCGAGAAACAGGCCGCAGCTGCTGAGGGTGAATTGAGTAAAGCGCTGCGGATCGGCATTGAAGGCTTCGCGCATGCTGAAATCCTGCATGGCTTGGCGGTGGTCATTCAACGCTTGCCAGGCGGGCAGAGCGGTAACGTCGTGAGGAGTGCGGTAATACGCCATCGCTGCGGGTTTCCTTATTACTTGAACGGCCTTTAGAACACTAAAAATCCCGGAGCGCTGTGGGTGGGCGTTCCGGTCAACTGCGTCGACACGATTTCATGGCGCAGGGCGAATACAGTAAACCCCGCGCAATGATCTGTCTTGACTTTGTCTGACCTGTTTCCGGTACTTTTTTAACATCGAAGTTAGGAATGGTCCGACAAACGGAAGAGACAGGGCTCGGATCAGGCGACCTGGACCGGAATGGCATTGCTGGTGTGGCTCAGTTCATTGCCCGGTGCCATGTAGAGCATGCGCGGCTTGAAGTTGAGCAGTTCGGCTTCGCTGTAGTGTGCGTAAGCGCAGATGATCACCCGATCGCCAACCTTGGCCTTGTGCGCGGCGGCGCCGTTGACCGAGATCATGCGCGAACCTTCTTCGCCACGGATGGCGTAGGTGGTGAAGCGCTCGCCGTTGTCGACGTTGTAGATCTGGATCTGTTCGTACTCGCGGATGCCGGACAGGTCCAGCCATTCGCCGTCGATGGCGCAGGAGCCTTCGTAATCGAGTACAGCGTGGGTGACTTCGGCGCGATGCAGCTTGGCTTTGAGCATGATGGCGTGCATGAGTGTTTCCCAGGTCGGCGGGCAAGTGGCCCGAAGGGTTTGTGGGCGTCAGTAAGGTCTGTATGTGCGCAGCAGAACCCCTGTGGGAGCGAGCTTGCTCGCGATAGCGGTGGATCAGGCAAAACTGTTGTGACTGAACATCCACTTTCGCGAGCAGGCTCGCTCCCACAGGGTTATTGTGTTGGTCAGACGGGCGCGTCGAGGTTCAGATGCAGGTTGTCGATCAACCGCGTCGTACCGAGGAACGCCGCTACCAGAATCACCAGGTCACGATCCTGCGCCGTCGCCGGGCGCAGGGTCAGGGCATGGCGGATTTCCAGATAGTCAGGACGCAGGCCAGCCGTTTCGAGCTGTTTGACCTGCGTGTCGATCAGCGCCGGGAAGTCGCGTTCGCCCTGCTTGATCGCCTCGCTGATCGCATTCAGCGTGCGGTAGACCACCGGTGCCACAGCGCGTTGCTCTTCGTTGAGGAAACCGTTGCGCGACGACAGCGCCAGGCCATCGGCCGCCCGTACGGTCGGCTCACCGATGATCTGGATCGGCATGTTCAAGTCATGTACCAGCGCGCGAATCACCGCCAGTTGCTGGAAGTCCTTCTCGCCAAAGATCGCCAGGTCCGGCTGGACCATGTTAAACAGCTTGCTCACCACCGTCGCCACGCCTTCGAAATGCCCCGGCCGGCTTGCGCCACACAGGCCTTCGGACAATTGCGGGACACTGACGCGGGTCTGGCCGGCCATGCCGTCGGGATACATCTCTTCGACGGTTGGCGCGAACAGCAGATGGCAACCGGCCTGGAGCAGTTTTTCCTGGTCGGCGGCGAGGGTGCGCGGGTACTTGTCGAGGTCTTCGCCAGCACCGAATTGCAGCGGGTTGACGAAAACGCTCGCCACCACGAAGTCCGCCCGTTGGGAGGCCTTGGTCACCAGCGCAACGTGACCGCTATGCAGGTTGCCCATGGTCGGCACAAAGGCAATGCGCTTGCCTTCGCTACGGGCACGGGCCACGGCGGCCCGAAGTTCACGTACGGTTTTTACGGTGTTCATGCAGAGAATCCGTGTTCGATTCCAGGGAAAGTCGCCGCCTTGACTTCAGTCACGTAGGCATTCAATGCAGCTTCAATGCTGGTCTGGCCAGTCATGAAGTTCTTCACGAATTTTGGCACGCGGCCGGTAATGGACAGCCCCAGCATGTCGTGCAGAACCAGCACCTGGCCATCGGTGCGATTGCCGGCGCCAATCCCGATCACCGGAATCTTCACCGCCTGGGTGATTTCTTCTGCCAGCTCGCTCGGGACGCATTCGAGCAACAGCATGGCCGCGCCAGCCTGTTCCAGGGCGATCGCGTCGGCACGCATCTGCCGCGCCTGGTTTTCATTGCGACCCTGGACCTTGTAGCCGCCAAGGATGTTCACCGACTGCGGCGTCAGGCCCATGTGCGCGCAGACCGGGATGCCGCGCTCGGCCAGCAGGCGGATCGAATCGGCCAGCCACAACGCTCCTTCGACCTTGACCATGTGCGCGCCGGCCTGCATCAACAGGGCGCTGTTGGTCATGGCTTGTTCGGTGGTGGCGTAGGCCATGAAAGGCAGGTCGGCGAGGATCAGGGCATCGCTGTTACCGCGTTTGACGGCAGCCACGTGGTAAGCCATTTCTGCGGTGGTGACAGGCAAGGTGCTGTCGTGGCCCTGCAAAACCATGCCGAGAGAGTCGCCCACCAGCAGCACTTCGACGCCGGCCTGGTTGCAGGCGTGGGCGAAGGTTGCGTCGTAGCAGGTCAGCATGGTGATCTTTTCACCTTTTTGCTTCAGACCTTGCAGGGTGGTCAGGGTGATGGCTGGCATGAAAAGTTCCTCATTCAGGCGCTGTGGAAACTACTGCGAGTAACGCGCGTGATTCTTCGTTGAATACAGGCGCACGCTCTTTCGTCGTGCTTTTAAGGCCTGGATTGCGCCCTTGAACGCCGTGTAGGCGGCAGCGGGACGCCTATAGTCGTGAGGAGAACGAGGGAAGTCAATTGCGTGTGTTACCGCATTGTTACGGGTGGGGTGTTACCGGAGTAACTGATGCGATTCAGCAGCAGATCTTGTGCTCGACACAAAACCAATGTGGGAGTGGCGGTGCGGCGATCCGACTTGCTCGCGAAGGCGGTGTGTCATCCAGAATCAATGTTGGCTGAAACACCGCTATCGCGAGCAAGCTCGCTCCCACAGGGGATTTGGGTCAGTTCGGGGGCAGGCGTTCCAGGCCGACGAACGGGCATGCCTTGAGCAGTTCGACCAGGGTTCGGCCATCGGCGAGTTGCAAATCCGCAGGTGCCAGTTCCGCCAGCGGATACAGCACAAAGGCCCGTTCCTGCATGTGGTAGTGGGGAACCTTGAGGCGCGGCTCGTCGATCAGGCGATCACCGAACAGCAGGATGTCGAGGTCCAGCGTACGCGGTCCCCAGCGTTCAAGGCGCTCGCGACCCTGGCCGTTTTCGATGGCCTGCAAGGCATCCAGCAATTCCAGTGGCGCCAGCATGCTGTCGAGAGCGGCCACCGCATTGGTGTAGCGCGGTTGTCCGGGAAGCAGCGAGTCGCTTTGATAAAACGCAGAAACCCCGACCAGTCGGGATTGCGGCAAGGACGCCAGCGCCTCGGCGGCGCTGCGCAATTGTTCGGCGGGGGCAGCCAGATTACTGCCCATGCCGATGTAGATGCGTTCCATGGATTACTCGCCCGAGCTGCTCGAAGCGCCAGCGGCGCGCTTGCGCTTGGAACCACCACTGCGGCGACGCTTGCGCGGGGCGCCGGTGCCTTCTTCCTTGCCGCTGAGGTCGCGGATCATGTCGCGGCGCTCGCTTTCATTGGCGTCCTGATAGTCGGTCCACCATTCGCCGAGGCCGTCAGTCTGCTCGCCTGCACTCTCGCGCAACAACAGGAAGTCATAGCCGGCGCGGAAGCGCGGATTGTCCAGCAACAGATCGGCACGCTTGCCGCTGCGGCGCGGCAGGCGTTCCTGCATGTCCCAGATCTCGCGGATCGGCATGGTGAAGCGTTTCGGAATCGCGATTCGCTGGCACTGTTCGGCAATCAGCTCATGCGCCGCTTCCTGCATCGCCGGAATCGGCGGCATGCCACGCTCCTGCAGACGCAGGACGCGCGCCGGCAGGGCAGGCCAGAGCAGGGCCGCAAACAGGAACGCCGGGGTGACCGGTTTGTTCTGCTTGATCCGCAGGTCGGTATTGATCAGGGCTTCGCTGATCAGGGTGTGGGTGTAGGTCGGGTTGTATTCCAGTGCTTCGGCGCTGGCCGGGAACAGTGGATCGAACAACTGCAGGTCGACCAGCATTTCAAACGTATCCGCGGCGTGGCCGGAGAGGAACAGCTTGAGCACTTCTTCGAACAGGCGAGCCGACGGGATCTCGCGCAGCATCGGCGCCAGGTCGCGGATCGGCAGGGCGCTGTGTTTTTCGATACCGAAGTTCAGCTTGGCGGCGAAACGCACGGCCCGCAGCATGCGTACCGGGTCTTCCTGGTAGCGTTGCTTCGGATCGCCGATCAGGCGGATCAGGTGATTGCGGATGTCGTGTACGCCGTTGGCGTAGTCGAGGATGCGCTCGCTGACCGGATCGTAATACAGGGCATTGATGGTGAAGTCGCGACGTTGCGCGTCTTCTTCCAGGGTGCCATAGACGTTATCGCGCAGGATGCGCCCGCTTTCGTTGCGCGAAGACTGGTTGCTGTCTTCCTCGTCTTCGTTTTGCGGGTGATTGGCACGGAAGGTCGCGACTTCGATGATTTCGCGGCCGAAGTGGATGTGCACCAATTTGAACCGACGCCCGATGATTCGCGCGTTACGGAATTCGGCCCGCACCTGCTCGGGGGTGGCGCTGGTGGCAACGTCGAAGTCTTTCGGTGTAATGCCCAGCAACATGTCGCGCACGCAGCCGCCCACCAGGTAAGCCTGATAACCGGCGCTCTGCAGGCGTTCAACGATATTCACCGCGTAGCGGCTGAATTGCGCCTTTTGCAGCGAGTGTTGGCCGCTGTTGAGCACTTCAGGCGTGCTGCGAATGTGTTGCGTAGGACGCTTGGGAGAACGGAATGACTGGAACAGCTTCTTCAGCATGGGATGCACTGTTTGAAGGAATATTCGGCCATAACAGAAGAATGACCGCATGATGGGCGGGGATTCTAGCATTTAGTCGGGGGATGGTGTAGGACACAGCAGATATGAGCTGTAAGGCGCAGGATGTAGGAGCGAGCTTGCTCGCGATGGACGTGAACGATTACGCGTAAAACCAGATGCCCCGATGTGCCTGTGGGATTTTCGCGAGCAGGCTCGCTCCTACAGTGATACGCGGGTTTTTCTGAATCGCGGAAACTACAAGGGGAGCCGAAGCTCCCCAAGAAGTAGTTGCATGCTCTATTTTTATTTTTGGTTTCGGGCTTTTTGTTTTTGTTAAGTGCCCTTGTCATGAAGCTTTCCTTCATGACCCTCCCAATCGGGAGCCAAGAGCAAACGGATTGCTTTGGTCGCTGAATTGCAGTGATCTTTCGATCCAACCAGTACAGGCTCTGTCTTAGGACAGTTTTTGTTGTTCTCGGCCTGGTCGTGGGGCAAGCCCCAAATACAACGCCTCTCCAAAAGAATCAGTTAGCTGCGCCTCTCGCCGTCTTGTTTTTATTGTGCGTGAGTCGATTCGTCTTATTTTTATTGTCTTGTGCATTGCTTGTTATTGTTCTTGTACCAAACATATAGCAGGGTGCGTGCCAACTTTTGCGAAACCCAATAAAACAAGGGGTTAGGTCGGCTGCCAGGCATTTCGAAGGCGAAAAAAAGCCGGGGCTTCGTTACCGTAAGCCCCGGCTTCTGTTACGTGAAAAAACTGAGGTAACAGTTTTTTCACAAAGTCACGTGTTACCCGCACATGAGACAGGTGGGGTTCAGCTTTCGCTGGCCACCCCGGTCTTGCGCCGCGGGATGCCCAGGCGCTGACGGCGCTCCCACAGGCATTTGCGGCTGACCCCGAGTTTGCGGGCCAGCTCGGTTTCAGTCATGTGGTCCTGATGCTCGAGGACGAAATGCTGGAAGTAGTCTTCCAGGGAGAGGTCTTCGGTCGGTTCGTGGTTGCTGTTACCGGCGTTGCTGTTGCCCTGTTGGGGGGGCAGGCCAATGAATTCGTCATCTTCCAGGTCGCCCAGTTCGATGTCGATGCCCAGCAGCTCGGCGGAGATTTCCGGGCTTTCGCACAGGATAACGGCGCGCTCGACGGCGTTTTCCAGTTCACGGACGTTGCCCGGCCAGGAGTAGTGACGAATGGCTTGCTCGGCATCCGCGGCGAACTTCAGGTCGGTGCGGTTGATTCGCGCACTTTGCCGCGCCAGGAAGGCGTTGGCGATTTCGTTGACGTCCGCACCGCGTTCGCGCAGGGCTGGCAGCTTCAGCGCAATAACGTGGAGGCGGTAATACAAGTCTTCGCGGAACTGGCCGATCTTCGCCAGGCTCTTGAGGTCGCGGTGAGTCGCGGCGATCAGGCGCACATCGACTTTTTGCGACTGCACAGAACCTACGCGACGAATTTCGCCTTCCTGCAATACGCGCAGCAGGCGAGCCTGGGCTTCCAGCGGCAGTTCGCCAATTTCGTCGAGGAACAAGGTGCCGCCGTCCGCCGCTTCCACCAGGCCGGCGCGCCCGGCGCTGGCGCCGGTGAATGCGCCTTTTTCGTGGCCGAACAGTTCGGACTCGATCAGGCTTTCCGGAATGGCTGCGCAGTTCACCGAAATCATCGGTGCCTTGGCGCGTCTGGACAGGTTGTGCAGTGCGCGGGCCACCAGTTCTTTACCGGTGCCCGATTCGCCCTGGATCAGCACATTGGAATCGGTCGGCGCGACTTTGCGGATCTTGCCATACAGGTCCTGCATCGGCGGGCATGAGCCGATAATGCCGATTTCACCGTTGCTGTTGTCGGCACCGGACTTCGCCGCACCATTGGCGGCTTTGCCGGCAACCGCTTCACCACCGGTTTGTGCCGTTTGTCGGTCACGCAGGATGCGTGCGGCGGCTTGCAGCATTTCGTCGTGGTCGAATGGCTTGGCAATGTAATCCACCGCACCCATTTTCATCGAGTCGACGGCCGAGCGCAGGCTCGCGTAGCTGGTCATGATCAGCACCGGCGTACCTTGGGCGAGCTTGATCAACTCTGTGCCAGGCGCGCCCGGCAAGCGCAGGTCACTGACGATCAGATCGAACGAGGGAATGGTGAAGCGTTCTTGTGCTTCCTGCACTGAACCGGCTTCGCTGACCTGGTACTGGTTGCGTTCCAGCAGGCGGCGCAAGGCGGAGCGGATAATGGTTTCGTCTTCGACGATCAAAATGTGCGGCATTGATTCGATACTCTCGACGGTCTCAGTTCACAGCGGACGTCGCTTCGACATGACGCGGCAAGGTAACCCTGATTCGGGTGCCGCGTTGGCTTTGAACATCAGCCGGGCTGTCGATGGTGATTTGTCCATAATGCTCTTCAACGATGGAATAGACCAGTGCAAGGCCCAGACCGGTGCCTTCGCCAGGGTCCTTGGTGGTGAAGAAAGGTTCGAACAATCGGTCCATGATGCTCGACGGAATACCGCTGCCTTCGTCCTCCACGATCAGATCGACCGTGTGTTCGCCGGCTTCGCTCTTGACCCGCACCGCACTGCCGGGAGGCGATGCGTCACGGGCGTTTGAGAGCAGGTTGATCAACACCTGGGCCAGCCGTTGCGGGTCGCCTTCGACCCAGTGCTCGGGGTCGCACAGGTTGTAGAACTGCACTTCGAAATTGCGTCGGTTCAGTGCCAGCAGGCCGATGGCATCCTGGGCCACTTCGGCCAGACAGACGGGCTCGTCGCTGTGCTGATGGCTGCCGGCATGGGCAAAGCTCATCAGCGACTGGACAATGCGCGACACGCGCTTGGTCTGCTCGAGGATCTGCCCGCTGATCTCCTTCAGCTCGCCGTCTTCCTCGCGTTCTTCGCGCAGGTTCTGCGCCAGGCACGCGATACCGGTGATCGGGTTGCCGATTTCATGGGCCACGCCGGCCGCCAGGCGACCGATGCTCGCCAAGCGCTCGGAGTGCACCAGTTTGTCCTCGAGCATCTGGGTTTCGGTCAGGTCTTCCACCAGCAACACCAGGCCACTGTTGCCCGGTGCCAGGGGTTCGTCGATCGCCGCTTTGTGCAGGTTCAGCCAGCGTGTCTGGCCGTCGAGGGCCAGGTGCTGCTTGTGCAAGTGCTCGTCCGGCAGATTGATGAAGCCTTGCAGCAGTTCTTTCCACGGATCGGCAATGGTGCTCAGGCGCGAACCGACCACGCGCTGCGCAGCGATGCCGGTCAGCTCCTCCATGGCCTTGTTCCACATGAGGATTTCCTGATCTTTCGCCAGCGAACACACGCCCATCGGCAATTCCTGCAGGGTCTGGCGGTGATAGCGACGCAGGGCATCGAGTTCGGCGGCCAGACCGGTCAGGCGCGAGTGGTAGTCCTCGAGTCGACTTTCGATGAAGTGAATGTCTTCGGTCACGTAGTTTTCGCCACCTGCCTTGTAGGGCAGGAACGTTTCGACCATGTCCTGGGCCACGCTCGGCCCCATCAGGCCGGAGAGGTTGGCTTCGATGCGGTCACGCAAGCGACGCAGGGCATAGGGTCGGCGTTCGTCGAATGGCAGATAAAGGTCGCGCAGTGCCTGTTCCACTTCTTTCTGCGCCGCTTTTGCACCCAATGGTTTTGCAAGCTGCGTGGCGAATTCCTGGGGCGAGGCGGCGTGCAGTTCGCGGCGTTGCGGGCGGCGCACGTTATCCACGGCGCAGGCTTCGGCAGCGCTGGCCTCTTCGGTGCTGGCGTTGGTGAACAGCGAGATCAGGGTAAACATCAGTACGTTGGCCGCCAGCGAGGCAATCGCCGCCATGTGCCAGCTGGTGTCGTCCAGCACGTAGATCATGTTCAGCAGCGGAATGTAGAAGCCCTGCAGGTTGCCGACCAACGGTAACAACATGGTCACCAGCCACACCAGTATCCCCGCCAGCAAGCCGGCGATGAAGCCGCGACGGTTGGCGGTCGGCCAGTACAGGACCGAGAGCACGCCCGGCAGGAACTGCAACGTGGCGACGAACGCGACGATGCCGAGGTTGGCCAGGTCCTGTTCGGCGCCGAGCATCAGGTAGAAGCCGTAGCCAGCCATGATGATCGCGACAATCAGCGCCCGGCGGGTCCACTTCAGCCAGCGGTAGATGTTGCCTTCGGCCGGTGGCTGATAAAGCGGCAGCACCAGGTGGTTCAAGGCCATCCCGGACAGCGCCAGCGTGGTGACGATGATCAGGCCGCTGGCGGCGGACAGCCCGCCGACATAGGCCAGCAATGCCAAAGCCTTGCTGTTGGCGGCGATGCCGATGCCCAGCGTGAAGTATTCCGGATTGGTGGTGGCGCCCAGTTTCAGGCCGGCCCAGAGAATCAGCGGCACCGCCAGGCTCATCAGCAGCAGGAACAGCGGCAGGCCCCAGCTCGCACTGACCAGCGAACGCGGGTTGAGGTTCTCGGTGAAGGTCATGTGATACATGTGCGGCATCACGATCGCCGAGGCGAAGAACACCAGCAACAGGGTGCGCCACGGGCCTTCCTGCAAAGGCGTGTGCAGGGCCGCGAGCGCGGTCTGGTTTTGCAGCAGCCAAAGCTCAAGCTGTTGCGGGCCGTCGAACACGCCGTAAAGCGCATACAACCCGACACCGCCGAGGGCGATCAGCTTGATCACCGACTCGAAGGCAATCGCGAACACCAGGCCTTCATGCTTTTCCCGGGTTGCGATGTGGCGGGAGCCGAAGAAAATCGTGAACAGCGTAATCAGTGCGCAGAAACTCAGGGCCACGCGATTTTGTACGGGCTCGCGGGTGAGGATGCCGATGGAGTCAGCGACCGCCTGAATCTGCAGGGCCAGTAACGGCAATACGCCGACCAGCATGAAAATCGTGGTCAGCGCTCCGGCCCAGGTGCTGCGGAAGCGGAAGGCAAATAAATCCGCCAGGGACGACAGTTGATAAGTGCGGGTGATCTTCAGGATCGGATAAAGCAACACCGGCGCCAGCAGAAAGGCCCCGGAAACGCCCAGGTAGCTGGACAGAAAGCCGTAGCCGTACTGATAGGCCAGGCCCACGGTGCCGTAAAACGCCCAGGCACTGGCATAGACGCCCAGTGACAGGGTGTAGGTCAGCGGGTGGCGAATGATCGCCCGGGGAATCATGCCCCGTTCACTGATCCAGGCCACACCGAACAGCACCGCCAGGTACGCGGCGCTGATCAGGATCATCTGGGTCAGGCTAAAGCTCATCGGCATCTTTTTGACTCTGCAGGATGAAGGTCACGACGATCAGAATCAGCCAGAGCAGATAAGGGCGATACCAGGCGCCAGTGGCGTCGATCCACCAATCCATGATGGCCGGGGAAAACAGGTAAATGCCCACTACCAAAAGCAGGACCAAGCGATAGATGTACATCCCGGCCTCTCTTTTTTATGTGCGTGCCCGAAAACGTGCGGCGATGGTAACGGATGGGCGCGCCACTGCAAGTGCGATCACAGCAGCTGTGCCTCGGGCAGGCTCAGTGTGCGCGGGATCAGCAAGGCATCCCAGTGGGCAATGCCCCAGTTCAGCACTTCCCGTGGCGTGGCATCAATCAGTTCGGTTCCCGGGTTCTGTCCCAGTGCACGCAGCGCCCGCAATAACAGTGGCGTTGCCTGATCCTTGGTCAACGGCGGCGAACGGTAGGATTTACCGAGTTTATGGCCATCAGGCTGAGTAATCAGCGGGATATGCAGATAACGCGGTTGCGGCAGGCCGAGCAGTTCTTGCAGGTACAACTGGCGGGGCGTGGAGTCCAGCAGGTCGGCACCCCGAACGATGTCGGTGATGCCCTGCCAGGCATCGTCCAGGACCACGGCCAGTTGATAGGCGTAGAGCCCGTCGCGGCGGCGGATCACGAAATCACCGACTTCCCGGCCCAGGTGCTGGCGGTACTCGCCCTGCACCCGGTCGAGGAAGTGGTACTCCAGCTCCGGTACGCGCAGGCGGATGGCGGCATCATCGGCGCCATGGCCGGCATTGCGGCACAGCCCCGGATAAATCCCGTGATACGGTTCCAGCTGTTTGCGCGAACAGGTGCAGGCGTAGGCCAGGCCGTGATTGAACAGGCGATTGAGCACCTCGGCGTAGGCGTCGTGCCGCTCGCTTTGGCGAACCAGGTCACCATCCCACTCGAAGCCATAGCTTTCCAGGGCCTTGAGAATGGCCGCCTGGGCGCCGGGTTCCTCACGGGGCGGGTCGAGGTCTTCCATGCGCATCAGCCAGCGTCCGCCCACCGAGCGCGCATCGAGGTAAGAAGCCAGCGCTGCGACCAGAGAACCGAAATGCAGATGGCCACTGGGCGTGGGGGCAAAGCGCCCGATGTAGGTGGATGAGGCGATGGCAGTCATAAGGGCAGTGTTACTTTTTCCAGGCTTGCGCTAACCACCTTGTGGGAGCGGGCTTGCTCGCGAAGACGCCATCAGCCTCAACATCAATATAGGCTGATGCACCGCTTTCGCGAGCAAGCCCGCTCCCACAGGTTTGCTGCTGAGGCGAATTTTAGAAACAAAAACGGAGCGTTCGCACGCTCCGTTCTTCGTTCAAGTCGCAATTACTTGCCGACTTGCTTTTCCTTGATTTCCGCCAGGGTCTTGCAGTCGATGCACAGGTCGGCGGTAGGACGCGCTTCGAGGCGCTTGACGCCGATCTCGATGCCGCAGGATTCACACCAGCCGTACTCTTCGTCTTCGATCAGTTGAAGGGTCTTGTCGATCTTCTTGATCAACTTGCGTTCACGATCGCGGGCACGCAGTTCGAGGGCGAATTCCTCTTCCTGGCTGGCACGGTCTGCCGGATCAGGAAAGTTGGCCGCTTCGTCCTTCATGTGGTCCACGGTCTTGTCGACACCTTCCATCAGCTCTTTTTTCCACTGATTCAGGACCTTGGTGAAGTGCTTGCGCATGGGCTCGCCCATGTACTCTTCGCCAGCTTTCTGAACATAGGGCTCGAAGCCGCTGATTGCCTGGTTTTGCTGCTTTGCTTGGGTGGACATGAAATAGACCGCCTCTACTCTTGTAATCCATCTGCGCAGGATTGCTCCATCACCGACACCTGCCGGCCCTGCGGCTGCAAGCGGGCGAACTTACCAGATCAACTCGGGCCGCGCTACTCCCGGATGTCGAGCTTGCGGCTCATGGTGCTTGCCAATGATGACAAACCGTTGTCTGGCGGCTCCGGAACCCTGCTCAACTATTGATTTTAGTCAAACCTTGCGCACACGCTTGAATCGTTTGTAGTCAGGGTTATAAGCCCTCTGACCGCTTTAGGTTCTCGCTCGTTCCTGCGCTTGGGTAGAATCGGTTTTTTTCCCAGTTGAAGGAAGGCCAATGGCTCAGTCCTACAGTGCCCGCAGTCGCGCGATCGAACCTTTTCATGTCATGGCGCTGTTGGCGCGGGCCAATGAATTGCAGGCGGCTGGCCACGATGTGATCCACCTGGAAATCGGCGAGCCGGACTTCACCACCGCCGAACCGATCATCCAGGCCGGCCAGGCTGCGCTGACAGCGGGGAAGACCCGTTACACCGCCGCGCGCGGCATTCCGGAACTGCGTGAGGCCATTTCGGGCTTTTATCAGCAGCGTTATGGCTTGAACATCGACCCTCGGCGCATCCTCATCACACCCGGCGGGTCCGGCGCGTTGCTGCTGGCCAGCGCTTTACTGGTAGACCCCGGCAAGCACTGGCTGCTGGCGGACCCGGGCTACCCCTGTAACCGGCACTTCCTGCGACTGGTCGAAGGCGCCGCGCAATTGGTGCCGGTCGGTCCGGAGGTGCGTTATCAATTGACGCCCGGCCTGATCGAGCGTCATTGGGATCACGACAGTGTGGGCGCATTGGTGGCGTCGCCGGCCAATCCGACCGGCACGATCCTGACCCGCGATGAACTGGCGAAACTGTCTGTCGCGATCAAGGAGCGCCACGGTCATCTGGTGGTCGACGAGATCTATCACGGCCTGACCTACGGCACCGATGCGGCCAGCGTGCTGGAAGTCGACGACAGTGCCTTCGTGCTGAACAGTTTTTCGAAGTACTTCGGGATGACCGGTTGGCGGTTGGGATGGCTGGTCGCCCCTGACGCTGCCGTCGGTGAGCTGGAAAAACTCGCCCAGAATCTCTACATCAGTGCTCCAAGCATGGCGCAGCACGCCGCGCTGGCCTGTTTCGAGCCGGCAACCATCAGTATTCTCGAAGAGCGTCGCGCCGAATTTGGCCGGCGTCGGGATTACCTGCTGCCGGCCTTGCGTGAGTTGGGCTTCGGCATTGCCGTGGAACCGGAAGGGGCATTCTACTTGTACGCTGATATCAGCAAGTTCGGCGGCGATGCCTTCGCGTTCTGTAAACATTTTCTCGAGACCGAACATGTGGCCTTCACCCCGGGGCTGGATTTCGGGCGTTATCAGGCCGGGCATCATGTGCGGTTCGCCTACACGCAAAATCTCGAGCGTTTGCAGGAAGCGGTCGAGCGCATTGCCCGTGGGTTGCGGAGTTGGCAAGGCTGATGCGATTTCATCCCCCCCTCGAAGAAGGTCGCCTGATTCGACGCTACAAGCGTTTTCTCGCCGATATCGAAACCGTTGACGGCGAGTTGCTGACCATTCACTGCCCGAACACAGGTTCGATGCTCAATTGTCAGGTCGAAGGCGGACAGGTCTGGTTCAGCCGCTCCAACGACCCGAAACGCAAGTTGCCCGGCACCTGGGAGATCGGCGAAACCCCGCAAGGGCGGCTGTTTTGCGTGAACACCGCCCGGGCCAATGGTTTGATCGAAGAGGCGCTGCGAGCGGGCATCATCACGGAATTGAACGGGTTTACCGGACTAAAGCGCGAAGTGGCTTATGGTCAGGAAAACAGTCGTATCGATTTCCGGCTCGATTACCCCGAAGGACCTGCCTACGTCGAGGTCAAAAGCGTGACCCTGGGTTTCGACGGTACGGCGGTGGCGGCGTTTCCCGATGCGGTCACCCAGCGTGGCGCCAAGCATCTGCGGGAACTGGCCCACTTGGCCAGGGACGGTATTCGCGCGGTGCAGTTGTACTGTGTTTGCCTGACCGGCATCGAGGCCGTGCGTCCGGCGCAGGAAATCGATGCGGCTTATGCGCAGGCTTTGCGTGAGGCTATTGAGTGTGGGGTCGAGGTGCTGGCTTACGCTGTGAGCTTGAATCACCAGGAAATGCTGGTCGACCGGCGTCTGGACGTGTTGCCGGGCGGCTAAAGGCTGATCCAGATCCCTTGTTCATCCTCGCGGCAGGCCACTCTGGTCAAGGCTTGCCCCGCACAAGGGCCGGCGACGCATTCACCGTCTTCGATCAGGAACAGTGCGCCATGGGTGGCGCATTGGATCAGGCTGTTGCTGGGGTCGAGAAACTGGTCGGGATGCCACTCCAAGGCCACACCCCGGTGTGGGCAGCGATTGATGTAGACATGGACCTGGCCGCTGCGGCGCACCGCAAAAAGCTTTTGGCCGTCAATGTCGAAACCGCGACTGCTGTCATTGACCAGTTCGGCACCTGCACAAAGCAACTTCATCTCTATCCTCAGTCCCGCAGCTCGTGACCGGATATGTCCGGGCTTGACGGTTAAATGCGATCAATTGGCCGTCTTGCCCGCCGGGGACAACTGCCTATCGTCGAGGATACTTGGCCTGACCGTTCGATGCCCGGGAAACTGTCATGCGTCTGACCACCCGCATTGTGGTGATCGGCAGGGCGCATCCATCGCCGAATCCCGTCAGTACTTTTCCACAGGCAAAAAAAGACCCGGCAAGAGCCGGGTCAAATAACCGTGATTAGCCTGATGAGGAGATAATCTGAGAGTCCGAACCAAGGGCTATTCAGAAAATCGACCAGTCTCGCGACCAGTTGTGATAATCATATCGATTCTCATTACCAAGTCAACCGCTGTTTTTTGATTTCATTGCGATTTGCCGAATTTACTTCTGCAGGCCCCGTAATCATTGGGTTTCAGGTTGCAAAACTTCGGAAATATTTGTCGGCTCAGTTCTTGTGGCGTGAAGAAATGGCTTCCAGTTGTTTGTTCAACGCTTCCTTGCGCTCGGCAGGAATGTCATTCCAGTGAACGTCCATCAGGGCACCTTCAATCGCGTACAACAACACCTTGGACGCCCGAAAACCGCGCGTACGCACGGCCCGATAAGCATCCACCGCCCCGAGGCGACGCAAGTCCGATGCGCTATGGATGCCCACGGCATGCAGCCATTGCGCTGACGTCTTGCCAAGATTCTTCAGGTGTTGCAGTTCATCATTCATCAAGCCTCCTTGCGATGGCCGAATGGAGAGCGTGGGCAATCTTCTGAGGAGTGTAGCCATCAGTAGGAAAAGCGTGATTGTTTGCTCGTTTTCGACGCAAATGCTTCTAAGAGACACGTGTTGGCAGGGTGTTGAAGGTCGGCGAACGCGCAAAAAAAAGGGGTAGGGGAGAGCAATCAGGGATGGCGAGTGAATGTCCCCGCAGTCCAGTGCAATGGGGGGCACTGGACCTGTCTGCCGGCAACAGTGATCAGCGTGTGCGGTAGCGCAATCGCGTGCCGAAGTTCATCGACATGAGGATTTCGTCGGCACTCAGTTCCACTGGAAAGTAGGTACCGGAGATTTGCGCGTGGGCCAGGCTCGCGCCTTCCAGGTTCGCTTTGCGAAAATCGATGCCGCGCAAGTCGGCGGAACGGAAGTAGGCGTCGCTGAAGTCCACACCGTCGGCATTCAGTTCGCGCAGGTCCAGCCCCCGGAAATCGCCACCCACCATGTCGATGGGGCCATCCTTGGGGCGCTCGCTGTTAAAGCCTCTGATGTCGTCTTTGTGCAGCAGGGCATAAAGCGGAGTGTCGAGAAGTTTTGGCTGGCTCATGTCGCATCACCTGATGGTTTTATGACGCCAGTATAGTGCCACTGTTTGACAGTCGTGAGGCCTGCGAGGGCCTCACGACTGAAATAGTTTTTACAGGCCCGGCAGGCGCTGGCGAATCTGTTCCACAACGGTATCCAGAGTCCCGCTTTCATTGGTCTGGACGCGCTTGCTGCAGAGGATTTCTGCGGGGGTCAGCGCCTCACGGCTGGCTTGTTGGGCTTCGATCACGGCCAGAGTGGCGTCGGACGGGTCCTTCTTGTCGGCCTGGCGCACGGCCAGCCAGCTTTCGATCACGGCCTGTGGTGCATTGCAGTCGAGGATCAGGAAGGGTGCACCCGTGGCCTCGGCCACCTTCGCCGCACTGTCACGCTGCTCACGCTTGAGATAAGTGGCGTCGACCACCACCGGGAAGCCCGCATGCAGAATGACGTCGGCGATTTCGTGCAGGCGGGCATAGGTCGCCGCGCTGGCGTCGGCGCTATAGATGCCGGCCTGTACATCATTCTCGACGGTCTGCTCGCCGAACAGGCGCTTGCGCTCGACATCGGAGCGCAGGCGAATCGCGCCCAGGGCTTCGACCAGGCGCATGGCGACATGGCTTTTACCGACTGCGGAAACGCCGCTGGTAATGGCCATGAAGCGCGAAGGAATGGTGCTGTAGCTTTCCGCGAGGTTGGCGTAGTTGCGGTACTGGCGCAGGGTCGTGGCGCGCTGCACCGCAGTGGCGTCGGCCGGCATGCTGAACAGGGCGACCTTGGCGCGAACCAGGGCGCGGTAGGCTTTATAGAAGTTCAGCAGCTCGAGGCCGCGATAGTCGCCGGTCAGCTCCAGGTACTGGCTGACGAAACGGCGCGCCAGGCACTTCAGGCCGCGATCTTCCAGGTCCATCGCCAGGAAGCCGGTGTCGGCATAAACGTCGGTAAAACGGAACGGCTCGTTGAATTCGATGCAGTCGAAGATCACGACCTTGCCGTCGATCACGGTAGCGTTACCCAGATGGATGTCACCGTGGCATTCACGAATGAAGCCTTCGGCCTTGCGCTGGGCGAGCAGTGGTTTGAGGCGCTCGAAGCTGCTTTCGGCCCAGGCTTGCAGGGCGTCGAGTTGCAACAGGTCGGCTTTATCGCTGAGGAACGGGCGGATCTGCTCGAAGTTCTGCCGTACCGGCGCCATGACGCTGTCCGGGGTGCCGGCTTCGTGCCCGGCCGGCACTTTTGGGGCGTTGAGGTGGAAGCGGGCGATCTGCTCGGCCATCTCGTCGATGTGCGCGGTGGTCAATTCGCCATTGGCTTGCAGGGTGCTCAATAGTCCGCTTTGCGGGAACTGGCGCATCTTCAGCAGATATTCGATGGCTGGCCCTTCGCCGCCCAATTGCGGAGCCTCGGCGCTGCCGGTGACGGGCAACACTTCCAGGTACAAATCGTCGGTCAGGCGCTGGTTCAGGCGCAGCTCTTCAGTACAAAAATGTTCGCGTGCCTCAAGGCCGGTAAAGTCGAGAAAACCGAAGTTGACCGGTTTCTTCACTTTATAAGCGAAGGGGCCGGTGAGAATGACCCAGGAGATATGGGTTTCGATGACCTGGAATCCTTCTACCGGGTGCGGGTAGAGGGCAGGGTTTTGCAGGGCAGCGATCAAGGTCTGGCTCACAGGCGATCCTTCAGAGTCTGGAAAATCAAGGCCGTCATTATGGCTGCAAGTCCGCTTGACGCAAACCTCGGAGCGCTCCTGTTGAGTATGAATAAAGTGCGTATAATCCGCCGCCATGACTCGTACTCGAACTCCCCGTACCCCAAAAAAACCACCCTCCAGGGGCCTGCGCCCGTGGCTGGGCTGGGCCATTAAACTCAGTCTGGTCGGCCTGGTAGTGCTGGCCGGATTCGCCGTTTACCTTGATGCAATTGTCCAGGAAAAGTTTTCCGGCAAGCGCTGGACGATTCCGGCCAAGGTTTACGCTCGTCCCCTCGAGCTGTTCGTCGGACAAAAGCTGAGCCGGGATGATTTCCTGACCGAACTCGATGCCCTGGGTTATCGCCGTGAAAGCGTGGCCAACGGCCCGGGCGCGGCGTCGGTGAACGGCAATACCGTTGACCTGAACACCCGTGGCTTCCAGTTCTATGAAGGCATGGAGCAGGCGCAACCGGTGCGGGTGCGTTTCTCCGGCGATTACGTGGCCGAGTTGGCGGGGGCAAAAGGCTCGAAACTGTCGGTGGTGCGCCTGGAGCCGCTGCTGATCGGTGGCCTGTACCCGAAAAACCTCGAAGACCGGATCCTGATCAAGATCGATCAGGTGCCGCCGTATCTGCTGGAAACGCTGGTGGCGGTCGAGGACCGCGATTTTTATCATCACTTCGGTGTTTCGCCGAAGTCGATCGCCCGAGCGATCTGGGTCAACGGTTCATCCGGCCGCATGCGTCAGGGCGGCAGTACCCTGACTCAGCAGTTGGTCAAGAACTTCTACCTGACCAACGAGCGCAGCCTGAGCCGCAAGCTCACCGAAGCGATGATGGCGCTGCTGCTTGAACTGCATTACGACAAACCCGAAATCCTTGAGGCTTACCTCAACGAAGTGTTTATCGGGCAGGACGGTCAGCGCGCGGTGCACGGTTTCGGTCTGGCCAGCCAGTTTTTCTTCAGCCAGCCGCTGGCCGAACTCAAGCTGCATCAAGTCGCACTGCTGGTGGGGATGGTCAAAGGGCCGTCTTCCTATAACCCTCGCCGTTATCCGGAGCGTGCCCTTGAGCGGCGCAACCTGGTACTCGATGTGCTGCAGGAGCAGGGCGTCGCGACTGCCGAGCAGGTTGAGGCGGCGAAGAAAATGCCGCTGGGCGTGACCAAGCGCGGCAGTCTGGCCGACAGCTCGTTCCCCGGCTTCCTCGATCTGGTCAAGCGTCAGTTGCGCGAAGACTATCGCGACGAAGACTTGACCGAAGAAGGCCTGCGCATCTTCACCAGTTTCGACCCGATCCTGCAGATGAAGGCTGAAGCCTCGGTCAACGACACCTTCAAGCGCCTGGCCGGGCGCAAGGGGTCCGATGACGTCGAGGCGGCCATGGTCGTGACCAACCCGGAGACCGGCGAAGTACAGGCCATGATCGGCAGTCGCCAGGCCAGTTTTGCCGGGTTCAACCGGGCGCTGGATGCTGTGCGGCCGATCGGCTCGTTGATCAAGCCGGCGGTGTACCTGACCGCGCTGGAGAAGCCGAGCCAGTACACGTTGACCAGTTGGCTGTCGGACGAATCTTTCTCGGTCAAGGGCGCCGACGGCCAGGTCTGGAAGCCGCAGAACTATGATCGTCGCTCTCACGGTACCGTCTTCCTCTATCAGGGGTTGGCGCATTCCTACAACCTGTCGACCGCGCGTCTCGGCCTGGCGGTCGGTGTGCCGAACGTCCTGAAGACGGTGGAGCGCCTGGGGGTGTCTCGTGAATTCCCGGCCTTCCCGTCGATGTTGCTCGGCGCTGGCGGGATGACGCCCATCGAAGTGGCGACCATGTACCAGACCCTCGCCAACGGTGGCTTCAATACACCGATGCGCGGGATTCGCAGCGTGCTGACGGCCGAAGGCGAGCCGCTCAAGCGTTATCCGTTCCAGATTCAGCAGCGTTTCGATCCGGCCTCCATTTACCTGATCCAGAGCGCCATGCAGCGCGTGATGCGAGAAGGTACCGGCAGCTCGGTTTACAACGTGTTGCCAAGAACGCTGAACCTCGCGGGTAAAACCGGCACCAGTAACGACTCGCGAGACAGTTGGTTTGCCGGTTTCAGCCAGGACTTGCTGGCGGTGGTCTGGCTGGGGCGCGACGACAACGGCAAGACGCCATTCACGGGCGCCACCGGGGCCTTGCAGGTCTGGACCAGCTTCATGCGCAAGGCCGACCCGTTGCCGCTGGACATGCCGCAGCCGGATAATATTGTTCAGGCCTGGGTGGATTCGCGAACCGGGCAAGGTTCTGACGCCGGTTGCCCCGGTGCCGTGCAGATGCCGTATATTCGCGGCAGCGAACCGCCTCCCGGCGCCGCTTGCGGTGGTGAAAACCCTGCGGAGTCGGTGATGGACTGGGTCAAGGGCTGGATGAATTAAGCAAAGAGGATTTCAAGTGAACAAGTGGTTGATTCCAGCGGTTGCCGCCGTAGCTTTGCTCAGCGGTTGCTCTACCGTCCAACGTGGTTCGATTCCGGTTGTGGATTCCGGCACCGCGGTGTCCAACAGTGAGCGGATCTCGGCCAATGGCGGCTTCCGCCAGACGACCGTCAAGCGCCCTGTACAAGGTCAGTCGCAGACCCAGGCGATTCCGCAAGGTGACAGCGGCGTCGTGGTGATGGTGCCAGGCGCAGCAACGACTTCAACGCCAATCAGCACTACGCCTATTACCCCGGGGCCGATCACGCCGGGGCCGATTGACACGTCGCCGGTACAGTCGGCGCCGATCAACCAGGGCAGCTACAGCATGCCGTCGTCGCCAAGCGGGATTCCGTCGGCCAGCTCGGGCGGGCTCTCTGCCGATGAGCAGCTGGACGGCCCGGTACTGGCTTTGCTGACCACCGCTCAACAGCAACAGGCGAGCGGTGATCTCAACGGTGCCTCCTCCAGCCTTGAACGCGCCCAGCGCGTTGCTCCGCGTGAACCGCAGGTGCTGTACCGTCTGGCGCAGGTGCGGATGGCTCAAGGCGATGCAGCCCAGGCCGAGCAGTTCGCGCGCCGGGGGCTGACCTTGGCCAATGGGCGTCCGGCCCTTCAGGCCAACTTGTGGGAGCTGATTGCCCAGGCACGTGAAAAGCAGGGTGACTCCCAGGGCGCGGCACTGGCGCGCCAGAAGGCCAAGGTAACGCTGTGATGGATGCGCGCTTTCTGAAAATCGCCGATCAACTGCTGTTGATCGAGCGCGAGTTGCGGGTGCAAGGCTGGTGGGATGACGTCTCGCCATCGGCCGAAGCGCTTTCCAGTGTCGAGCCGTTTTCGGTCGATACACTGGATTTCGAGCAATGGCTGCAATGGATCTTCCTGCCGCGCATGAAGATGATCCTCGAGCAGGATCTGCCGCTACCCAATGCTTCGGGCATTCAGGAAATGGCTGAGATGGTCTTTGCCGGACGCAATGTCCAGGGCAGGGATCGGCAGTTGCAGGTATTGCTCAAAGAGTTTGATCAGTTGATCACAGCCTCTCGCTGAGCCAGAAGCTGCCAGCGTCCGCTGGCAGTTGTCCACAATCTCTCTCTATTTTGTCGGCCGCTGCAGGGTAAGCGCATGCGCGTGCCAATTTTTTGCCAAAAGTTGCGCAATCGAAGCTAACACGCGGCGGATTTACGGGTTTTTTCTTGCGTTCTCATGTGCTTAGTAGAATAAAGCTCATAGACGACTTGACTTGCGAAGGGCGAAACAGAAGAATCCAAAGTCCGCTGTACAGGGACTGCCAGAAGCAGACCCTCTCAGCAGATCATGAGGCGCATATCCGCGTCGACCTGTTACACCCGCAACGCGTTACCTCGCGCTGGGTGGGAAAGGCCCGCAACACTTGGGACGATCCCAATACTTGCTCAGTCAGTGCTGACGTAGTCGGCGACCACCGTCGCTCATGCTCTGCTGAGAAGTAAACCTATTAAGACCCGTCCCATTTTTCGTGGGCGGTATTCTGGCGTTTTAGAGGTGAGCAACGTGGAGCTTTTATCTGGCGGTGAGATGCTCGTCCGCTTTTTGCGCGACGAAGGCGTCAAATATATCTACGGGTACCCGGGTGGTGCTCTTCTTCATGTTTACGATGCCCTGTTCAAAGAACCGGAAGTGACCCACATCCTGGTTCGTCACGAGCAAGCGGCTACCCATATGGCTGACGGCTACGCCCGTGCCACCGGTAAAGCCGGCGTGGTACTGGTGACTTCCGGGCCGGGCGCGACAAACGCCATCACCGGTATTGCCACGGCCTACATGGACTCCATTCCGATGGTGGTCATTTCCGGCCAGGTGCCGAGCACCATGGTTGGCACCGACGCATTCCAGGAAACCGACATGATCGGTATCTCCCGGCCGATCGTGAAACACAGCTTCATGATCAAGCACGCGTCGGAAATCCCGGAAGTCATGAAGAAAGCCTTCTACCTGGCGCAATCCGGTCGCCCTGGTCCGGTCGTTGTCGATATTCCGAAAGACATGACCAACCCGGCCGAGAAGTTCGAATACGTCTTCCCGAAAAAAGCCAAGCTGCGCTCCTACAGCCCGGCTGTTCGCGGTCACTCCGGTCAAATCCGCAAGGCGGCAGAGATGCTTCTGGCGGCCAAGCGTCCTGTGTTGTATTCGGGCGGCGGCGTGATCCTCGGCGGTGGTTCCGCACCACTGACCGAACTGGCGAAGATGCTCAACCTGCCAGTGACCAATACCCTGATGGGCCTCGGTGGCTACCCTGGCACCGACCGTCAGTTCATCGGCATGCTTGGCATGCACGGCAGCTACACCGCCAACCTGGCGATGCACCATGCTGACGTGATCCTCGCTGTCGGCGCGCGTTTCGACGACCGTGTCATCAACGGCGCGTCGAAGTTCTGCCCGAACGCCAAGATCATTCACATCGACATCGACCCGGCTTCGATCTCCAAGACCATCAAGGCCGACGTGCCTATCGTGGGTCCGGTCGAGAGTGTCCTGACCGAAATGGTCGCGATCCTCAAGGAAATCGGCGAGACCCCGAACAAGGAGTCCGTTGCCAGCTGGTGGAAGCAAGTCGATGAGTGGCGCGGTGATCGTGGCCTGTTCCCTTATGACAAGGGCGACGGCAGCGTCATCAAGCCGCAGGCCGTGATCGAAACCCTGTGCGAAGTGACCAAGGGCGATGCCTTTGTAGCCTCCGACGTGGGTCAGCACCAGATGTTCGCGGCGCAGTACTACACGTTCAACAAGCCGAACCGCTGGATCAACTCCGGTGGCCTGGGCACCATGGGCTTCGGTTTCCCGGCGGCCATGGGCATCAAGCTGAGCTTCCCGGATGACGACGTCGTTTGCGTCACCGGCGAGGGCAGCATCCAGATGAACATTCAGGAGCTGTCGACCTGTCTGCAATACGGTTTGCCGGTCAAGATCGTCATCCTGAACAACGGTGTGCTGGGCATGGTTCGCCAGTGGCAGGACATGAGCTACGGCAGCCGTCACTCTCATTCCTATATGGAATCGTTGCCTGACTTCGTCAAACTGGCAGAGGCCTACGGTCACGTTGGCGTGCGTATCACCGATTCGAAGGACTTGAAGTCGAAGATGGAAGAGGCGTTCGCCATGAAGGATCGCCTGGTGGTGATCGACATTTCGGTCGACACCAGCGAGCACGTCTATCCGATGCAGATCAAAGACGGCTCCATGCGCGATATGTGGCTGAGCAAGACGGAGCGTACTTAATCATGCGGCACATTATTTCCTTGCTTCTGGAAAACGAACCCGGCGCTCTGTCTCGCGTGGTTGGCCTGTTCTCGCAGCGCAACTACAACATCGAAAGCCTGACCGTGGCCCCAACCGAAGACCCGACCCTGTCGCGTCTGACGCTGACCACTGTCGGTCACGATGAAGTCATTGAGCAGATCACCAAGAACCTGAACAAGCTGATCGAAGTGGTAAAACTGGTCGACCTGTCGGAAAGTGCTCACATCGAGCGCGAACTGATGTTGGTCAAGGTCAAGGCCACCGGCGCCCAGCGCGCCGAGATCAAGCGCACTACCGATATTTACCGTGGGCAGATCGTAGATGTCAGCGCCAGCGTGTATACCGTTCAACTGACCGGTACCAGCGACAAGCTCGACAGCTTCATTCAGTCCATCGGCACCGCCTCGATTCTGGAAACCGTCCGTAGCGGCGTGACCGGCATTGCCCGCGGCGACAAAGTACTCAGCATCTAAACCAAATTAGCGAACGGCCTGAACGGCCTGATATAGGGGAAATTCATGAAAGTTTTCTACGATAAAGACTGCGACCTGTCGATCATCCAGGGCAAGAAAGTTGCCATCATCGGTTACGGTTCCCAAGGCCACGCTCAGGCGTGCAACCTGAAAGATTCCGGCGTTGACGTGACTGTAGGCCTGCGTAAAGGTTCGGCTACCGTTGCCAAGGCAGAAGCCCATGGCCTGAAAGTGACCGACGTTGCTTCGGCTGTTGCAGCTGCCGACCTGGTCATGATCCTGACCCCGGACGAGTTCCAGTCCTCCCTGTACAAGAACGAAATCGAGCCGAACATCAAGAAAGGCGCCACCCTGGCCTTCTCCCACGGCTTCGCGATCCACTACAACCAGGTTGTGCCGCGCGCTGACCTCGACGTGATCATGATCGCGCCGAAGGCTCCAGGCCACACCGTACGTTCCGAATTCGTGAAGGGCGGCGGTATCCCTGACCTGATCGCTATCTACCAGGACGCCTCGGGCAACGCCAAGAACGTTGCGCTGTCCTACGCTGCCGGCGTTGGCGGCGGTCGTACCGGCATCATCGAAACCACTTTCAAGGACGAGACCGAAACCGACCTGTTCGGCGAGCAAGCCGTTCTGTGTGGCGGTACCGTTGAACTGGTAAAAGCCGGTTTCGAAACCCTGGTTGAAGCTGGCTACGCGCCAGAAATGGCCTACTTCGAGTGCCTGCACGAACTGAAGCTGATCGTTGACCTCATGTACGAAGGCGGTATCGCCAACATGAACTACTCGATCTCCAACAACGCCGAATACGGCGAGTACGTGACCGGCCCGGAAGTTATCAACGCCGAATCCCGTCAGGCCATGCGCAACGCCCTGAAACGTATTCAGGACGGCGAATACGCCAAGATGTTCATCAGCGAAGGCGCTACCGGCTATCCTTCGATGACCGCCAAGCGTCGTAACAACGCCGCTCACGGTATCGAAATCATCGGTGAGCAACTGCGCTCCATGATGCCGTGGATCGGTGCCAACAAGATCGTCGACAAAGCTAAAAACTAAGTCACGCCCTTGTACGAAAAACGCGGCTTAGGCCGCGTTTTTTCGTTTGGGAGAGCGGTTCTGGTATAAAGCTGCATCGTTTGCGGCCGAACCGTCGTCCCAGACACCTGTCCAAACTTTCCACCCCGTTGCAAGGTAATGTCCATGAGCGAACGCCCCGAAGAGCCAAACCAGGCTTCTGACGCCGAAAGCCTGCTGCCCATCGATGAACATGTCGAGGAGGGCCATGACGCTGAAGGTCGTAAAGTCCGGCATCGTGGTATCTATCTTCTGCCGAACCTGTTTACCACTGCGAACCTGTTCGCAGGGTTTTACTCCATCATCAACTCGATGAGCGCCCAGGCGGCCCTGAGTGCGGGTGACTCGGCCAATGCGAGCAAGTATTTCGCGTTTGCGGCCATCGCGATCTTCGTTGCGATGGTGCTCGATGGCCTTGATGGCCGCGTGGCCCGCATGACCAATACCCAGAGCGCCTTTGGTGCCGAGTATGACTCGCTGTCGGACATGGTTGCCTTTGGTGTCGCACCGGCGTTGCTGGCCTTCGGTTGGGCGCTGGGTGACATGGGCAAGGTCGGCTGGATGGTCGCCTTCGTTTATGTCGCGGGTGCGGCGCTGCGTCTCGCACGTTTCAATACTCAGGTCGGTACGGCGGACAAGCGCTACTTTATCGGCCTGGCCAGCCCGGCGGCGGCGGGTGTTGTTGCAGGCATCGTCTGGGCGTTCAGCGATTACGGTATCCAGGGATCGAAGATGTCCTTCCTGGTTGCGCTGATGGTGGCTGCGGCCGGCATGCTGATGGTCAGCAACATCAAGTACAACAGCTTCAAGGAGCTGGACCTGAAGGGGCGCGTGCCGTTCGTGGCGATTCTCGCGGTGGTGCTGGTGTTTGCCGTGGTGTTCAGTGATCCGCCGCGCATCCTGTTGCTGGTGTTTCTCGCCTATGCAGCCTCTGGCCCGGTTCAATACCTGTTACGTCTTCGCCGTAACAAGAGCGCGTAATTTCCCTCATACTCCGCAGTCTATGGGTGCACCTGTCCTCCAGAGCTGCGGAGTAACCATGCTGATCAAAGTCACCAGAACGTCCGACTGCCATGAGTCGGACGTCACACCTGAATCCCTCTATCTTTCTCGACGCAATGTGCTCGGCGCCACGATTGCCGGTTTCGCCCTGGGCAGCCTGCCGCAATGGGCCAGCGCTGGCGATGCTGCGCGTTACCCGGATGTCGAACCCGGCAAGGCGCCTTCCTGGTTCAGCGAAAAACTTCCTGCTACCCAGTGGGGTGCGGTCAACGTCAAGGATGAGGCGATCACGCCGTTCAAGGATGCGACCCACTACAACAACTTCTACGAGTTCGGCACCGACAAGGGTGATCCGGCCGCCAATGCCGGCGCGCTGAAGACTGAGCCGTGGTCGGTGGTTGTGGACGGGGAGGTGGGCAAGCCAGGGCGGTATGCGCTGGAGGATTTCATGAAGCCGTACCAGCTTGAGGAGCGAATCTACCGACTGCGTTGCGTGGAAGCCTGGTCGATGGTCATTCCCTGGATCGGCTTTCCCCTCTCGGCGTTGCTCAAGGAAGTAGAGCCGACCTCGAAAGCCAGATTCATCCGCTTCGAAACCCTGCAGGACCCCAAAAGCATGCCGGGCCAGCGCTCGGGTTTTGCCTTGATCGACTGGCCCTATATAGAAGGGCTGCGTCTGGATGAGGCGATGAACCCCTTGGCGATTCTTGCGGTAGGCATGTACGGGCGTGAGTTGCCTAATCAAAACGGCGCGCCGTTGCGTTTGGTGGTGCCCTGGAAATATGGCTTCAAGAGCATCAAGTCCATCGTGCGCATCAGTCTGGTCAGCGAGCAGCCGAAAACCACCTGGCAGAGTATTGCTCCGGATGAGTATGGCTTTTATGCGAACGTGAATCCCACGGTTGATCATCCTCGCTGGACTCAAGCTCGTGAACGCCGCCTGCCGAGCGGTTTGTTCAAGCCCAATGTGCGCGACACGCAAATGTTCAACGGCTATTCAGAGGAAGTTGCCTCTCTATATACGGGGCTCGACCTGAGGAAGAATTACTGATGCGCTATCCGTTTTGGCGTATCGGTGTCTTTGTCGTGGTACTGGTGTGGCCGCTGCTGTGGTTGTCTCAGGCCTGGGGGGATGTCCTCGGGCCGGATCCGGGCAAGGTACTGGTCGATCGATTGGGGTTGGGGACGCTTGTTCTGCTGCTCGTGACTTTGGGTATGACGCCTTTGCAGAGGCTCACCGGTTGGCCAGGGTGGATTGTTGTGCGGCGACAGTTGGGGTTGTGGTGTTTTGCCTATGTAGTGCTCCACCTTAGTAGCTATGCCGCATTCATTCTTGGTTTTGACTGGTCGCAATTGGGTGTCGAGTTGCGCAAGCGGCCTTACATTATTGTCGGGGCGCTGGGCTTTCTTGGTTTGCTGGCATTGGCGGTGACGTCCAATCGATACAGTCAGCGGCGATTGCGGGCGAGTTGGAAGAAGTTGCATCGCCTGGCTTACGTCATTCTCGGGCTTGGATTGCTGCATATGCTCTGGATTGTGCGTGCCGACCTCAAAGAGTGGGTGATCTATGCGTCTATAGGTGCGTTGTTGTTAGTGCTGCGGCTACCGCCCGTAGCTCGTCGAATCCCTCGTTTAACGGCTAAAAAGGCCTCTTCTGCCAAATAGGCGTAAATAGGTGTTGACGGCAGATTCTGGAGGCCTATAATTCGCCCCACTTCCGGCGCAGTCGAAACGGAAAACTCCTTGATAAACAAAGAGTTACGCAGTTTTCGGCAGCAGGTTGCTTCAGGTCATCGAAGCCGAAAGGAAGTT
>NZ_JBWKZB010000044.1:0-33027 GCF_059424105.1 Pseudomonas sp. GW456-E7
AATGCCCCCGGATGAATACCGCAGCGAAGGAACCCCGAGCCTCAGCGAGGGGCCGTACGTAAGGGGCGAGCGTTTTTGGTTACTTTTAAGGCGCTTGTTAAAAGTGACTCGCCGTAAGGGCGAAACCGCCAGCCGCCGTTACCGAAGAAACGGATATGTACACATTCGCAATTCAAAGCGGCGCCACGCCTTCGACAATGATGACCTCAGCCAAAGCCACCCCCTCACGATACCCCCTCGCCTCCTGATACAACGCCGAGTGATAACAAGCCACCGCCTGCTCATAGGAATCAAACTCGATCACCACACTGCGCTGCGGCGTCGCCCGACCTTCCATCGCCTCACTCCGCCCACCCCTCGCCAGAATCCGACCGCCATACAGGGCAAACGCCTGCGGCGCCCGCCGGGTGTATTGGCTGTATTGATCAGGGTCAGTGACATCCACATGAGCAATCCAGTACGCCTTCATAGTGACCTCTCGGTTTGTTTTGTATTATGGTATACCACATTACCCCTCCCACAAACACCGAGACTCCAGCATGGCCTTCAACAGCATCGAAGAAATCATCGAAGATTACCGCCTCGGCAAAATGGTCCTGCTGGTCGACGATGAAGACCGGGAAAACGAAGGCGACCTGTTGCTGGCCGCCGACTGCTGCACACCCGAGGCGATCAGCTTCATGGCCCGTGAAGCCCGTGGCCTGATCTGCCTGACCTTGACCGACGAACACTGCAAACGCCTGGGCCTGGAGCAAATGGTGCCGAGCAACGGCAGCGTGTTCAGCACCGCGTTCACCGTGTCCATCGAGGCCGCCGTCGGCGTGACCACCGGTATCTCCGCCGCCGATCGTGCCTGCACCGTGGCCGCCGCCGTCGCCGCCAACGCAGGTCCCGCCGACATCGTGCAACCCGGGCACATCTTCCCGCTGCGCGCCCGGGAAGGCGGGGTGCTGACCCGCGCCGGTCATACCGAGGCCGGTTGCGACCTGGCCCGCCTGGCCGGCCATACGCCCGCCTCGGTGATCGTCGAAGTGATGAACGACGACGGCACCATGGCCCGCCGCCCCGACCTGGAAGTGTTCGCGCGCAAGCACGGGATCAAGATCGGCACCATCGCCGACCTGATCCACTACCGCCTGAGTACCGAACACACCATCGTGCGCATCGGTGAACGTGACTTGCCGACGGTGCACGGCACCTTTCGTCTGATCACCTTCGAGGATCGCATCGAAGGCGGTGTCCACATGGCCATGGTCATGGGCGATCTGCGCCGCGATGAGCCGACGCTGGTGCGCGTGCATGTGATCGATCCGTTGCGCGACCTGGTCGGTGCCGAATACAGCGGGCCGACCAACTGGACCTTGTGGGCCGCCTTGCAGCGTGTCGCCGCCGAAGGCCACGGCGTGGTGGTGGTGCTGGCCAATCACGAATCCTCCCAGGCGCTGCTGGAACGCGTGCCGCAATTGACCCAGTCGCCCCGGCAGTTCAGCCGTTCGCAGTCGCGGATTTATTCGGAGGTGGGCACCGGCGCGCAGATCCTGCAGAACCTGGGTGTCGGCAAGCTGCGCCACCTCGGCCCGCCGTTGAAATATGCGGGCTTGACCGGGTATGACCTGGAGGTGGTGGAGAGTATTCCATTCACCGAATGATCCTCGGCTGAATGCAATCCCCCTGTGGGAGCGAGCCTGCTCGCGAAGAGGCCGGTACATCCAACATCTTCGTTGACTGTTACACCGCCTTCGCGAGCAGGCTCGCTCCCACAGGGGATTGCGTCACCGGGCAATAGTCAGAACCACTGAAAAACCACTTTTGGCTGATAGCCGGTACGGCAAAGTGCTTGCACAAAGTTTGGAATACCATAATATGATATTCCATAGACCGGACAGTCAGCACTGACTCGACGGACCTACTGCTCCCGATAGGCGGGCACTCGAAAGCCCCGCTCATAAACACAACAATGAGGGCGTGAAAATGGTGTTGAACAAACGTGCGACCGCGGTTCTTTTGGCGGGACTGCTGAGCGTCACCAGCCAGGCATTGCTGGCGGCTGAAAGCGTCAACTTCGTGAGTTGGGGCGGCAGCACCCAGGATGCGCAGAAGCAGGCCTGGGCCGATCCGTTCAGCAAGGCCAGCGGCATCACCGTTGTGCAGGATGGCCCGACCGACTACGGCAAGCTCAAGGCCATGGTCGAAAGCGGCAACGTGCAATGGGACGTGGTCGATGTCGAAGCCGACTTCGCCCTGCGCGCCGCCGCCGAAGGCTTGCTCGAACCCCTCGACTTCAAAGTCATCGAGCGCGACAAGATCGACCCGCGCTTCGTCAGCGATCACGGCGTCGGCTCGTTCTTCTTCTCCTTCGTCCTCGGCTACAACGAAGGCAAGCTCGGCGCCAACAAGCCTCAGGACTGGTCCGCGCTGTTCGACACCAAGACCTACCCCGGCAAACGCGCCCTCTACAAATGGCCAAGCCCTGGCGTGCTCGAACTGGCGCTGCTGGCCGACGGTGTAGCGGCGGACAAGCTTTATCCGCTGGACCTGGATCGCGCGTTCAAGAAACTCGACACCATCAAGAAAGACATCGTCTGGTGGGGCGGCGGCGCGCAGTCGCAGCAGTTGCTGGCCTCCGGTGAAGCGAGCATGGGCCAGTTCTGGAACGGCCGGATTCATGCCCTGCAGGAAGACGGCGCCCCGGTCGGCGTAAGCTGGAAACAGAACCTGGTCATGGCCGACATCCTGGTCATTCCCAAGGGTTCGAAAAACAAGGACGCGGCGATGAAGTTCCTGGCCAACGCCAGCAGCGCCAAAGGACAGGCCGACTTCTCCAACCTGACCGCCTACGCCCCGGTCAACGTCGACAGCGTGGCGCGCCTGGACTCGGCGCTGGCCCCGAACCTGCCGACAGCTTACGCAAAGGATCAGATCACTCTTGATTTCGCATACTGGGCCAAGAACGGTCCGGCCATTGCGACACGGTGGAACGAATGGCTGGTCAAATGAAAATGACGGCAACCGCGCCTCGTCCTTCCACGGCCTCCGGGAGCGCCATCGGCGCTGCCGGTTCGGCAGTCGGCCAGACCCTTGCAAAGCAGCCCTCGCCGTCGCTGAAACAGCGTTGGCGTGGCGCCAGTAACCTGGTCCCCGCCCTGCTGTTCCTCGGCCTGTTCTTTCTCGCGCCGTTGATTGGCCTGCTGCTGCGCGGCGTGCTGGAACCGGTGCCGGGCCTGGGCAACTACGAGCAACTGTTCGCCAACTCGGCCTATGCCCGGGTCCTGCTCAATACCTTCTCGGTGGCGGGCCTGGTCACGCTGTTCAGCCTGTTGCTGGGCTTCCCGCTGGCCTGGGCGATCACCCTGGTGCCCCGTGGATGGGGGCGCTGGATCCTCAACATCGTGCTGTTGTCGATGTGGACCAGCCTGCTCGCCCGCACCTACTCCTGGCTGGTGTTGCTGCAAGCCTCCGGGGTGATCAACAAGGCGCTGATGGCGATGGGCATCATCGATCAACCGCTGGAGATGGTGCACAACCTCACCGGCGTGGTGATCGGCATGAGCTACATCATGATCCCGTTCATCGTGCTGCCGTTGCAGGCGACCATGCAGGCCATCGACCCGATGATCCTGCAGGCCGGTTCGATCTGCGGCGCCAGCCCCTGGACCAACTTCTTCCGGGTGTTCCTGCCGCTGTGCCGGCCGGGGCTGTTCTCCGGCGGCCTGATGGTGTTCGTGATGTCCCTCGGTTACTACGTGACCCCGGCGCTGCTGGGCGGTGCGCAGAACATGATGCTGCCCGAGTTCATCATTCAGCAGGTGCAGTCGTTCCTCAACTGGGGCCTGGCCAGCGCCGGCGCCGCGTTGCTGATCGTGATCACGCTGGTGCTGTTCTACTTCTACCTGAAGCTCCAGCCGGAATCCCCGGTTGGTGCCAGCAACGCGAGGTAAGCCGTCATGCTCCTGACCCCCAATGCCATGAGCCGCCGGATGCGCTTCGGCCTCTATGCCACCACCGGGCTGATCGGTCTGTTCCTGCTGCTGCCGATCGTGTTCATCGTGCTGCTGTCGTTCGGTTCGTCGCAATGGCTGGTGTTCCCGCCGCCGGGCTGGACGCTGAAATGGTACGGCCAGTTCTTCTCCAACGCCGACTGGATGAACGCGGCGATGGCCAGCCTGAAGGTCGCGGTGCTGACCACGTTCTTCGCCGTCGCGCTGGGCCTGCCCACCGCGTTCGCCCTGGTGCGTGGCCGCTTCCCCGGCCGGGAAATGCTCTACGGCCTGTTCACCCTGCCGATGATCGTGCCCCTGGTGATCATCGCCGTGGCGGTGTACGCGCTGTTCCTGAAACTGGGCTACACCGGGACCATGTTCGCCTTTGTGGTCAGCCATGTGATCGTGGCGTTGCCGTTCACCATCATCTCGATCATCAACTCGCTGAAGCTGTTCGATCAGTCGATCGAGGATGCGGCGGTGATCTGCGGCGCTTCGCGCCTGCAAGCAGTGTTCAAGGTGACCTTCCCGGCGATCCGCCCGGGCATGGTCGCCGGCGCCCTCTTCGCCTTTCTCGTCTCGTGGGATGAAGTGGTGCTGAGCGTGATGATGGCCAGCCCGACCCTGCAAACCCTTCCCGTGAAAATGTGGACCACCCTGCGCCAGGACCTGACGCCCGTGATCGCCGTCGCCTCGACGCTGCTGATCGGCCTCTCGGTATTGGTCATGGTGATCGCCGCCGCTCTGCGCCGGCGCAACGAAATCAGCGCTTGAGCGCCAGGAGTACGACATGAGTGCAGTGATCAAAGATTCCGCGCAGCAAAATGACAAACCCCTGGTCAGCCTGCGTAACCTGAACAAGCACTACGGCGACTTCGCCGCCGTGGACAACATCTCGCTGGACATCAAGGACGGTGAATTCCTCACCTTCCTCGGCTCCAGCGGCTCGGGCAAAAGCACCACGCTGTCGATGCTCGCCGGCTTCGAAACGCCGAGCAGCGGCGAGATCCTGGTCAATGGCCAGTCGCTGGTCAACGTGCCGCCGCACAAACGCGACATCGGCATGGTGTTCCAGCGTTATTCGTTGTTCCCGCACCTGTCGGTGCGCGACAACATCGCCTTCCCGCTGGCCATTCGCAAACTGGCCACAGCCGAACGCGAACGCCGGGTCGATGCAATGCTCAAGCTGGTGCAGCTTGAGCAATTCGCCCATCGCCGCCCTTCGCAACTCTCTGGCGGCCAGCAGCAACGCGTCGCCATCGCCCGCGCGTTGGTTTACGAGCCACGCATCCTGTTGATGGACGAACCGCTGGGCGCGCTGGACAAGAAACTGCGCGAAGACTTGCAGGATGAACTGCGCCAGCTGCATCGGCGCCTGGGCATCACCATCGTCTACGTGACCCACGATCAGGAAGAAGCCATGCGCCTGTCCCAGCGCATCGCGATCTTCAGCCACGGCAAGATCGTTGGCCTGGGCAGCGGTTATGACCTGTACCAGAACCCGCCGAACGCCTTTGTCGCCTCGTTCCTCGGCAACTCCAACTTCCTCAAGCTCAAGGCCCAGGGCAATGCGGTGGCAACCTTCGAGGGGCAACCGCTGTCGATCCGACTCACCGCCAGCCTGCAAACCGACCAGGACGTGCTGTTGATGGTGCGCCCGGAAAAAGCCCTGGCCCTGAGCAATGAACAAGCCCTCGCCGAACCGCTGGCCGCCGGCTGGAACGAAGTCTCGGCCAAGGTCGTGGAAGTGCTGTTCCTCGGCGAAAGCCAGACCTGCAGCGTGATCACCGCTGGCGGCACCTCGATGACGGTCAAGGCACTGTCCGCCGCCGGCATGCCGCTCAAGACGGGCGACCCGGTGCGGGTGCGTTGGGCCACCGCCGACGCCTGCGTCTACACCGAATGGGCCGAAAGCGACCTGAACAAGGCTGCCGGCGCTCACTGATCCATTGGCCTGCGCGCGCGGGCCACTATAATGAGTCACCCTCGGGCCACCACAACGTCGGGTTGTGGTGGCCTTTTTTCTGTCGCCTGTAAGATAAATTGGACAACGGATTCCTAAAATCCCGGTTTAATGCTAAATAGTGCTCAGTATTTTTAACACCCGACCCTGTCGTGCCACACAGTGCAACGAGAATAACGATATGAAAGTCCATTTCGAGAAAAGTGAAGTGTTTGGGACCCTCCACCTGCAAGCGGCGGTGGCAGCATGATCGAAGTCACCGAAGTTTCCATTGCCGAGCTGCGCGCCGCGCTCGAATCCGGCCAGACCACCTCGGTTGAACTGGTCCAGGCCTATCTCGCGCGGATCGATGCCTATGACGGTCCCGAGACGCCCACGGCACTGAACGCGGTGGTGGTGCGCAACCCCGAGGCTCTCGCCGAAGCACAGGCCGCCGACGCCCGTCGCGCCAAGGGCCAGGTGCTGGGTCCGCTGGACGGCATCCCTTACACCGCCAAGGACAGTTATCTGGTCAAGGGCCTCACCGCCGCTTCCGGCAGCCCGGCCTTCAAGGACCTGGTTGCCTATCGCGATGCGTTCACCATCGAACGCCTGCGTGCCGCCGGGGCGATCTGCCTGGGCAAGACCAACATGCCGCCAATGGCCAACGGCGGGATGCAGCGCGGCGTCTACGGCCGCGCCGAGAGCCCGTACAACGCCGGCTACCTCACCGCCCCTTTTGCCTCCGGTTCGTCGAACGGTGCCGGCACGGCCACCGCGGCCAGTTTCGCGGCCTTCGGTCTGGCGGAAGAAACCTGGTCGAGTGGTCGCGGCCCGGCTTCGAACAACGGTTTGTGCGCCTACACCCCGTCGCGCGGCGTGATCTCGGTACGCGGCAACTGGCCGCTGACCCCGACCATGGACGTGGTCGTGCCGTTTGCCCGGACCATGGCCGACCTGCTCGAAGTACTCGACGTGGTGGTGGCCGATGACCCGGACACTCGCGGTGACCTGTGGCGCTTGCAGCCTTGGGTGCCGATCCCGAAATCTTCTTCGGTACGCCCTGAGTCCTACGCGGCGCTGGCGGCGAACAGCGAAGCGCTCAAAGGCAAGAAGTTCGGCGTTCCGCGCATGTACATCAACGCCGACCCTGAAGCCGGCACTTCCGAAGCACCGGGCATCGGTGGCCCGACCGGCCAGCGCATCAACACCCGTCCTTCGGTGATCGGCCTCTGGGAACAGGCGCGCAAGGCCCTCGAAGACGCCGGTGCGCAAGTGATCGACGTGGACTTCCCGCTGGTCTCCAATTGCGAAGGCGATCGTCCTGGCGCGCCAACCGTGTTCAATCGCGGCATCGTCTCCAAGGAATTCCTGCACCATGAACTGTGGGACCTGACCGCCTGGGCGTTCGATGACTTCCTGCAGGCCAACGGCGATCCGAAATTGAATCGCCTGGTCGATGTCGACGGCCCGCAGATCTTCCCTCACGACCCGGGCACCCTGCCCAACCGCGAGGGCGACCTGGTTGCCGGCATGGACGAATACGTGCGCATGGCCGAGCGCGGCATCACGCCGTGGGACCAGATCAGCACAGTGCCCGACGGCCTGCGCGGACTGGAAAAGACCCGCAAGCTCGATCTGGAAGACTGGATGGATCGCCTGGGCCTCGACGCGGTGCTGTTCCCGACAGTCGCCGATGTAGCGCCGGCGAATGCCGATGTCGATCCGCAGTCGGCGGATATCGCCTGGAGCAACGGTATATGGGTCGCCAACGGCAACCTCGCCATCCGTCACCTCGGCGTGCCAACCGTCACCGTGCCGATGGGCGTGATGCCGGACATCGGCATGCCGGTCGGCCTGACCTTCGCCGGGCGCGCCTATGACGACTCGTCGCTGCTGCACCTGGCATCGGCGTTCGAGTCCACCGGGAACAAACGCATGATCCCGCCGCGCACCCCGCCATTGGCGGCTGACAAGCGCTGATGCAGGCGCTGGCTTAGCAAGCTCGCTCCTACAGACGCGGTCTCCTGTAGGAGCGAGCTTGCTCGCGATGGTCGTTAACGAAAACGCGTGTGAACTGGATGTACGCGGTCCTTTGTAGGAGCTGGCCTGCCAGCGATGGTCGTTAACGATAACGCGGGTCAACTGGATGAACGCGGTCCTTTGTAGGAGCTGGCCTGCCAGCGATGGTCGTTAACGATTACGCGGGTAAACTGGATGAACGCGGTCCTTTGTAGGAGCTGGCCTGCCAGCGATGGTCGTTAACGATTACGCGGGTGAACTGGATGAACGCGGCGCACTTGAGTCCATCGCCAGCAAGCTGGCTCCTACAGTCCATCGCCAGCAGGCTGGCTCCTACAGGTTTCCGGGGTTCTCAGGATCGACCTGGGCCATCAGTTCCGGAATCGATTCCGGCCGATTGGCAAAACGCTGTGCCAGCACCGCACAGACCATCAGTTGAATCTGGTGGAACAGCATCAACGGCAGGATCAACACGCCAATGGTGCTACCCGCAAACAACACCTGCGCCATCGGCACACCGGTCGCCAGGCTCTTCTTCGAGCCGCAGAAGAGAATGGTGATGCGGTCTTCCTGATTGAAGCCGAACGCCTTGCCCAGTACGGTCGAGGCCACCAACACCAGCGCCAGGACCACGCAGCACGCCACCACCAGCCCGACCAGGTCCAGCAACGGAATCTGGTGCCAGAGGCCTTCGATCACCGCCTCGCTGAACGCGCCGTAGACCACCAGCAAAATCGAACCCTGATCGACGAACTTCAGCCAACTCTTGTTGCGCCCCACCCAGTTGCCGATCCAGCGCCGCGCGATCTGCCCGGCAATGAACGGCAGCAGCAACTGCACGCTGATCTTGAGGATGGCGTCGAGGGTCGAGGCGCCTTCGCCGTGCACATTGAGCAGCAGGGTCACCAGCAAGGGCGTGAGGAAAATCCCGAACAGGCTGGACGCCGCCGCGCTGCAGATCGCCGCCGGGATGTTGCCCCGCGCCAGCGAAGTAAAGGCAATCGCCGACTGCACCGTGGCGGGCAGCGCACACAGGTACAGCATGCCCATGTACAGGTCGTTGCCGATCAACGGCGACAGCAGCGGCTTGAGCGCCAGGCCGAGCAGCGGGAACAGCACGAAGGTCAGGCTGAACACCAGCAAATGCAGGCGCCAGTGCCCGGCACCGGCAATGATCGACTCGCGGGACAGCTTGGCGCCATGCAGGAAAAACAGCAGCGCGATGGCGATGTTGGTCAGCCAGCCAAAACCGACCGCGACCTGGCCGCTGGCAGGCAGCAGGCTGGCGAGCGCGACCACGCCGATCAGGGTCAGGGTGAAGTTGTCGGGTAACAAACGGGGGCGCGTCATGGGTTGATCATCCGGGGGTTGCCAGTACGTGAAAGCGACTCTAACGTGACTGGATATTACCGACTAACGCCGATGAGCCCACCGATGCCGCCTAAAGGACATGACAAAAGTATCCGGCGCAGTATTCCCGGGCTGTCCAGCCTGCCAAGGCCGCTCTACGGCCGTACCGAATCGCTGCCCAATCGCGCCCTGACCCGGCGCCACAGCCACCCGTGGGTGCAGTTGTCCTATGCGATCCAGGGCGTGCTCGAAATCCAGACCGGCGTCGGGCGCTTCGTCGCCCCGCCGGAGCGTGCGGTGTGGATTCCGGCGGGCATGCCGCACCGGGTGTTCAGTTCGCCGCGCACGGAAATGCGCAGCCTGTACATCGATTGCAGCGTCTCGACCTGGGCGCCGCCGGGCTGTCATGTGTTGGCGGTCAGCGATCTGTTGCGCGAGTTGATCCGTGCCTTCAGTCAGATTCCGGTGGAATACGATCAGGACGGAGCGCACGGTCGGTTGGCCCAGGTGATTCTCGATCAGTTGGCTGAGGCCCCGCAGATCGACCTGATGCTGCCCCTGCCCCAGGACAGCCGGTTGCGGCAAATCGCGCAAAGCCTGGAGTTGCACCCCGAGCAACAAACCACCCTCAGTCACTGGAGCGACCAATTCGGCGTCACCGAGAAAACCCTCAGTCGTCTGTTCCTGCGCGACACCGGCCTGACCTTTCGCGCCTGGCGCCAGCGCTTGCGCCTGCTCGGCGCCCTGACGCCATTGGAACAGGGCGAGCGAGTGACCGACGTGGCGTTGGCTTGCGGCTATGACTCGACGTCGGCGTTTATTGCGGCGTTTCGTCAACAGTTCGGCAAGACACCGGGTGAGTTTTTTCGCTGAGCCTTGCGCCGTACATCTCTGTTGCCTGTCAGTCCGCCATCGCGAGCAAGCTCGCTCCCACAGGGGGCTTTATGTCGTACGCAGAATTTGTGCACAACAACATTCAACTGTGGGAGCGAGCTTGCTCGCGATGGCGGTGGGTCAGTCGACACCTGCATTGACTGACACTACGCCTTCGCGAGCAGGCTCGCTCCCACAGGGAGTTCACATAAATTTTCCGGGGTTACTGATCGGACTTGATGCTGGTCCACACCCGCGTGCGCACCCGCTCGAGCTTTTGCGGCAATGGCTGCACGACGTACAGCGTCTTCAATGCCTCGCTGGTCGGTGTCAGGTTCGGGTTGCCGGTGATGTCCTTGTTGATCAGCGCCAGCGAATCCTTGTTGGCATTCGGGTAACCGAGGAAGTCGCTGATCGGCGCGATGACTTTCGGGTCCAGCAGGTTGTTGAGGAACTCATGGGCCTCGGCGACATTCTTTGCGCTTTTCGGGATGGCGAAGGTGTCGAACCAGATCGGCGCACCCTCTTTCGGCAGGCGCCAGTCGACGACCACACCGTTACCCGCCTCTTTGGCGCGGTTGCCGAACTGATAGAAGCTGCCGGAGTAACCGATGGCCACGCAGATATCGCCGTTGGCGATGTCAGTCATGTACTTGGCGGAGTTGAAATAGGTGACGTAAGGACGGACCTTGAGCATCAGCGCCTTGGCTTTTTCGTAGTCATCCGGGTTCTGGCTGTTCGGGTCCAGCCCCAGGTAATGCAGGGCCAGCGGCAGGATCTCCGACGGCGAGTCGAGCATCGCGACGCCACAGGCCTTGAGCTTCTCCATGTTCTCGGGCTTGAACACCAGGTCCCAGCTGTCCACCGGCGCATTCTCGCCCAGCGCCGCCTTGACCTTGGCCGGGTTGAAACCGATCAGCACGGTGCCGTACATGTAGGGCACGCCGTACTGGTTGCCCGGGTCGTTCTTGTCCAGCAGCTTGAGCAACGCCGGGTCCTGGTGCGACCAGTTCGGCAGTTTGGACTTGTCGAGTTTCTGGAACACGCCCGCCTTGATCTGGGTTTCGATGAACTGGTTGGAGGGCACCACCAGGTCGTAGCCCGAGTTGCCGGTGAGCAGCTTGGCTTCCAGGGACTCATTGGTGTCGAAGGTGTCCCAGGTCACCTTGATCCCGGTGTCCCTGGCAAAATCCTTGGGTACGGACGGCAGGATGTAGTCCGCCCAGTTGTACACCCGCAATTCGCGCGGTTCGGCGTGCACCGCGCTGGCCAGCAGCGACAGTCCGCAAACGGTGGCACCCAGTATGCGTTTCATTGAGTCCATGGATCATTTCCCCAAGTGTGGCGTGAGTTCGATGGTTTTTATGTTCTGTACACGGCAGCGGCCTTGAAAATTGCCAAGGGCAAGGAAGTGAAGTTTCTGGTTGTGATTCTTGCCGAGGGCGTGGCCGGTTCACAGCGTGAGTCAGGCCAAAAGGAGATCGAAACGGCCAAAATACCTGTCCGCTTTGATCAGCGATGCGACAGTGCGGCGGCCAGCCCATGAATCGATTTTTCTGTGGGAGCGGGCTTGCTCGCGAAGAGGCCAGCACATTCAGTATCGATGTGATCTGACACACCGCCATCGCGGGCAAGCCCGCTCCCACAGGGTTTGCGCGGTCCTTGTGGGAGCGGGCTTGCTCGCGAAGAGGCCAGCACATTCAATACCAATGTCGCCTGACACACCGCCTTCGCGAGCAAGCCCGCTCCCACAGGGGACTGTGGTGTGATTACAGCAGCGACAAGGTGTAATTGATGATGAACCGGCTCTGGTCGACATTGCGGCCGGCGTCGGTGTTCGATTTGGCATTACGCAGTGTGAACCCTACCCCCTTGAACGTGCCCGACTGCAACACGTAGTCCAGGGTCATGTCGCGCTCCCATTCGGACTGATCGCGGGCGTTTTGCGCCTTGATGTCCGTGCCCTTCAGATACGCGATCGAGGCTTTCAGGCCCGGCACGCCCATGGGCGCGAAGTCGTAGGTGTATTGCCCGAAGTTCGTCTGCTCTCCGGCACGGGCAAAGTTCTGGATCATCTTGTCGGTGGGCAGGTAGACACTGCCGCCGCCCGCCCCTTTGTCCACCAGGCTGCCCTGGTTGGGCTGGACGAAGTTGCTGCCGTCGCCCACCCGTTGATGACCCACCGACACCGCGTGCCCGCCATGGGTGTAGGTGAGCATCGCCACCCAGGTGCTGTTGTCGATTTCACCGTCGTTGTCGTCGGTGTAACCGGATACCCGATAACCTTGCGCGCGACCGGAGGCTGAGCTGTTGGCACCGCTGGACGTGGTGCGGAAGTAGCGCAGGTCGGTGGTCAGTGAGCTGGCGCTGTCGATGGACAGAATGTGCGTCAGCCCGAGAAAGCTCTGGTTGTAGAAATCTACCAGCTGCGCGAAGTAATACTGCGTCTTGAGGGTTTTGCTGAGGTTGTAGTCAGCGCCGGCGTAGTAGAACTTGTTGCTGTCCTGGGTGCTGCCGGCGACCGACAGGCCTGTACGGTCGGTCGAGGCACGCCCGACCGCGTGTTCGAGCACACCGCTGGTCAGGGTCAGGCCTTCGATGTCGTTCGAGGTGACCTGCGCACCGGTAAACGATTGCGGCAACACACGCGCATCGTTGGCCAGCAGGATTGGCAACTTCGGCAGCAAGGTGCCGTAGCGAAATTCAGTCCTAGCCAGGCGCATCTTCGCCGTAGGACCGAAGCTGCTCCAGGTGTCGGCCGCGCCGTCGCCGTCGGAAGGAATCATGCCGCTACCGACGTGGCGCCCCGCTCCGCTGTCCAGCGTGATGCCGAGCAACGCCTGGGCATCGAGCCCGAACCCCACCGTGCCCTGGGTAAACCCGGACTCATAGCGCAACACGAAGCCCTGGGCTGACTCTTCGGTTTTCGAAGGCTGTGCTGCGCCATCGCGATTGTCGCTGTTGAAGTACAGGGTGCGCATCGACAGACTGGCCTTGCTGTCTTCGAGAAAACCATGGGCGGCGGAATCGGCGGCCTGTGCACACAGCGAACCGGTGGCCAACAGGACTGCGGTGGAAATCGCGCGTTTGAACATAGGGTGCTCCTGGGTGTTTCTTATCGTTATTTGAAGGTTTCACCGCCAGGCAGGACCCGATTGCCGCCCACGCAACAGCGCTCAACACGAGCGCGACAACAGGCGCGTTCGATGAGTGATGTGAATCGTTCGAGGTGAGGGGTTACTGACTGGCTTGTGAAACTCTTAAAACATTTCGGCAGGCTATTATCAAACGCGGTGAAAGTAGTTTTCGTAGAGGGATACGGCTTGTCGCGCAGGGGTATGGACGATCACTGTTTTTGAATATCGGTGCGGCGGATTTTCATCATACTGACCTCATCGGCAGTGTTCGCTGGCTGCCTGTGTGTCACCCAAGGAGCAATGCCCATGAACGATCGGATAGAGCTGTTCGGCGCCAATACCGGCAACAGTCTGCGGGCCGCGATCGCCCTCGAAGAGTCGGGCATCGCCTACACGGCACGCAAGCTCGACCTGTATGCACAGGAGCACCGCGGGCCGGACTTCCTGGCGCTCAACCCGGCCGGGAAAGTACCGACCCTGATCGATCACGGGACGACGCCGACGCTGGTCATCAACCAGTCCAACGCCATCATCCAGTACGCCGACTCCATTGCCCCCGGAAAGCTGGCACCGGCGCAGCCGGGACCTGTGCGCACCCGGGTGATCGACCGCTATTTCTTTTTCGTGACCGATGTCATCGCCCCCAGCCATGCCGCGTTTTTTCTGCACCAGGCAGGCCAGGACAAAGCGGCGGCGATCATCGATCTGCGGGTGATCGAACAACTGACCTACTCGGAAAGTTATTTGACCGGCGAATTCATGGCGGGCGAACAGTTTTCCATGGCCGATATTTCGGCGTTCACCATTGCCATGGCATTCCGTGACCGGCTGGACTGGAAGCTGCTTCCACAGCTATCGCGCTGGTTCGACACGGTCGAAGCCAGGCCGGCGGTACAACGTGGCCTGAATGTGTTCAAGCATTCCTGAGCAATCAGCGAACACAAAAATGCCCGACACGCCGCCGTCACTGTGGGAGCGAGCTTGCTCCGGGCGGCGTTCCGACGATGGACTTAAGAGCGCTGCGTTTAGTCAGTAAACACGCGGCATCGTTAACGACCATCGCGAGCAAGCTCGCTCCCACAGTGACGACGACGTGCCGGGCATTTTTATACGAACACCAAACGATTTTGCCTCAGTCGGTGTAGCCGAACCTCACCGCACGGCTTTCCTGCGCCTGGCTTCGCGTAGCGAGGCAGTAATACAACGGGCATGTCACCACCAGACCCACCAGCCACGACAGGTCCGCGCCGTCTACCAGATTGGCGTACGGCCCGACATACAGTGAAGTGTTGGCGAATGGCAACTGCACGATGATGCCGATGAAGTAGGCGATGATCGCGTGCAGGTTGAAGCGCCCGTAGATGCCGCCGTCCGCGCGGAAGATCGAGGCGATGTCGTAGCGGCGACGCTTGATCAGGTAGAAGTCGATCAGGTTGATCGACGCCCAGGGCACCAGCACCAGCAGCAGCGCCAGAATCAGGCCGATGAACTGCGAAATGAAGTTCGCCGAGGCGCCCAGCGCCACCACGCAGCAACCCGCCAGGATGATGCCCGACAACACCACGCGCACCTTGATGCTCGGCGTCCACTGGCTGGCGAAGGTCTGGATCGAGGTGATGATCGACAGCACCGCGCCATACAGATTCAGGGCGTTGTGGCTGATGATATTGAGCAGGAACAGCACCATCAGGATCGGCCCCAGCCAACCGGTGGACTGCTTGACCGCCGCCATCGCCTCGGTGCCTTCGGGCGTCGCCAGTACCGCCACGGCACCGAAGGTGAACGACAGGATCGTGCCCAGGGTCGCCCCCAGGTAAGTGGCGAAGAACGGCCGGGTGATGCCGATGTCCGCCGGCAGGTAGCGCGAGTAGTCCGACACATACGGCGAGAAGCTGATCTGCCAGATGATGCCCAGCGAGACCGTGGCCAGCCAGCCCGACAGGTTGAACCCGCCGCGAGTGAAGAAGTCCGCCGGCAGGTCATGGGCGAAAATGTAGAGGAAACCGGCGAGCAACGCGCTGCCCATGACCCAGGTGCCGATGCGGTTGAGGGTGTGGATGAAGCGATAACCGATCACCCCGATGGCCGTGGCGCTGAGGGCGCCGATCAGAATGCTCGCCGGCACCGGAACCGACGGCGCAATGCCGACGATCGATTTGCCTGCCAGCACGATGTTGGAAATGAAGAAACCGATGTAGATCAACGCGGCGAAGAACACGATCAGCAGTGCGCCGTAGCGGCCGAACTGACCACGACTCTGGACCATCTGCGGAATGCCCATGCACGGCCCCTGGGCCGACGCCAGCGCAATCACCACACCGCCGACCATGTGCCCGAGGGCAATCGCCAGCAGGCCCCAGAACAGATTGAGGTGGAACACCTGGACCACCATGGCGCCGGTGACGATGGGTAGTGGCGCGATGTTGGTGCTGAACCACAGGGTGAAAAGATCGCGGGCCTTCCCATGGCGCTCTGCGAGTGGAACGTAGTCGACCGTGTGGTTCTCGATCAACGGATCTTGCCGGGACATCTGGGACATGTGCATGAACTCGAGTTTGTCTGTTCTTATCTTTGTATGAAGCCAAACCGGGGGGACTCTCTGGCCGCCCCTCAGATGAGAACCATATTATGGTATTCCAAACTTTAAACAAGACTGATCCGGTCTTTGAACAAGCCTCTGAGCCGGTATCCTGCCCGATTGACGCCCACACTGGCTAGCCGATAGCCCCGTAATCATTGGCTTTGCGACGAAAGCCGTACGTTTATCGGTTCACTCAAAAAGACCTTGCAATCGATGTATTACGGTATACCATCAGACCTATAAACACATAAAAACCGCGTCACACCACCCGAGGACCGTCCAATGATCGATGCCGCCATCTACAAACAAGTCATGGGCTCGTTCCCGTCCGGAGTGACCGTGATCACTACGCTCGATGAAGATGGGCAAATCGTCGGCCTGACCGCCAGCGCCTTCAGCTCGCTGTCGATGGACCCGGCGCTGGTGCTGTTCTGCCCCAACTACAGCTCCGACTCCTACCCGGTCCTGATCAGGAACAAACGTTTTGCGATCCACGTGCTGTCCGGCGGCCAGCAAAGCGAAGCCTATGCCTTCGCGCGCAAAGGCAAGGACAAGGCCCAGGGGATCGAGTGGACGCTCAGCGAGTTGGGTAACCCGATCCTGGCCAACGCCACGGCGGTCATCGAATGCGAGTTGTGGCGCGAATATGAAGGCGGCGACCACGCCATCATGGTCGGCGCGGTGAAGAACCTGATCGTGCCCCAGCAGAGCAGCGGGCCACTGGTGTATTGCCACGGCAAGATGGGTGCCCTGCCTGTTCTGGCCTGATCCCTCTGATATCACCGCATCCCCCTGTGGGAGCGGGCTTGCTCGCGAAGACGGAGTGTCAGTCAACACATATGCCGCCTGGAAGTTCGCTTTCGCGAGCAAGCCCGCTCCCACACTGTTTAGCGTTAGCCGCGAAGAGAAGTCATTTGCGGAAATTATGTATTATGGTATACCAATATCCATCAGGCCCGCAGTCGACAGGCCAACAACAAAAGATCCGAGGTAAGCGTCATGAAGTTTTCCCTGTTCGTACACATGGAACGTTGGGACGAAAGCGTCAGCCACCGCCAGCTGTTCGAAGACCTGACCGAACTGACGCTGATGGCCGAAGCCGGTGGATTCAGCACCGTGTGGATCGGTGAACACCACGCCATGGAGTACACCATTTCGCCGAGCCCGATGCCGCTGCTGGCTTATCTGGCGGGCAAGACCACCACCATTCACCTCGGTGCCGGCACCATCATCGCGCCGTTCTGGCATCCGCTGCGGGTGGCCGGTGAATGCGCGTTGCTCGACGTGATCAGCAATGGCCGCATGGAAGTCGGCCTGGCCCGTGGCGCCTACCAGATCGAGTTCGACCGCATGGCCGGCGGCATGCCAGCCTCCTCCGGCGGCCAGGCGTTACGGGAAATGGTTCCGGTGGTGCGAGCCTTGTGGAACGGTGACTACGCCCACGACGGCGACATCTGGAAATTCCCGACCTCCACCAGCGTGCCCAAGCCGATCCAGCAACCGAACCCGCCGATGTGGATCGCCGCCCGCGACCCGGACTCGCACAACTTCGCGGTGGCCAACGGCTGCAACGTCATGGTCACGCCGCTGATGAAAGGCGACGAGGAAGTCCTCGACCTGAAGAACAAATTCCAGGCCGCCCTGGACAACAACCCTGGCGTGCCGCGCCCGCAACTGATGGTGCTGCGACACACCCACGTGCACACCGCCGACGATCCGCAGGGCTGGGAAGTCGGGGCCAAGGCGATCTCGAAGTTCTATCGCACCTTCGATGCCTGGTTCGGCAACAAGACCACCCCGGTCAACGGCTTCCTCGCGCCGAGCCCGGAAGAGAAATTCGCCGGTCGCCCCGAGTTCGAACTCGAGAGCCTGCACAAGACCGCCATGATCGGCACCCCGGAAGAAATCATTCCGCGCATCAAGTACTACCAGGAACTGGGTGTAGACGAGTTCAGCTTCTGGTGCGATAACAGCCTGCCCCACGCGGAGAAGAAAAAATCCCTGGAGCTGTTCATCAAGCATGTGGTGCCAGCGTTTCGCTGATTGCGCCGCCCTGCGCCCTGATGCGAGGCCGAGGGTCAGCACACCTCAACTGTGGGAGCGAGCTTGCTCGCGAAAGCGCCGGGTCAGTCAACATGGATGCTGGCTGTAATGACGCCTTCGCGGGCAAGCCCGCTCCCACAGGGATTGATGTACCGGACACACCGCGTTCGCGAGCAAGCTCGCTCCTACAGGAGTCGATTCCAATGATGACTGATCGTCTCCCATCACTCGCCCTCCCCTCCGGCGCCGCGCGGGCTTACCTGCGCGGTGAATGGACCGCTTCGCACCTGCATTTCAAGCGTCTGCGCGCCAGCGTTTCGGCCAAGCAGAACGGCTTCTGGCAAATAGTTCACTGAGCCCACCCGAACAGCCAATCACGCACCCCGCGTCTCGTGCGGTGCTTTGTATTCGCCTTTGATCAGGTTTGCCCAATGAACAATAACAACGCGCTGTTGATCATCGACATGCAGCAGGAGGACGGTTTCGTCCTGGAAAACTTCGACAGGGTGCTCGCCCATACCGCCGCCCTGCTCGATACCGCCCGCCATCAGCGGATGCCTGTCATCTATACCCGCCACATCAATCAGGCCGACGGCAGTGATCTGCCCCACGGTGAACCCCTGGCCGCCGACGGTGGCCCCGGCGGTTACCGCGCCGGCACCCGGCAAGTGGAAATCATCGAGTCGCTGACGCCGCAGCCCGGTGAATGGATCATCGACAAGGGCCGTTACAGCGCCTTTCACCGCACCGACCTCGACGCCCGACTCAGGGCCATGGAGGTCGACACGCTGATCGTCTGCGGCGTGTTGACCGACGTCTGCGTGCTGACCAGCGTGTTCGATGCCTTCGCCCTGGGCTATCGCGTGCGCCTGGTCAGCGATGCCTGCACCACGACCACCGAGGCCGGGCATTATTCGGCCTTGCTGATCATGGCCAACTGGGTCTACTCGCTGGAAATCCTCACCACGACCGAATGCCTGCGCGCCCTGGAACAGCGCGACTACCTGAGCCTGATCCCCGAGCGTCCGGACCTGTTTGCCCACCAGCCCCATGAGCTGCAAAGCACCATCGCCCGTCTGCAATCCCGTCTCGTCCGGACTCAGGAGTGATCGCCATGCAAGTCGAAAAAAGAAGCATCGATTTCATCCCCGAGACCGAACGCCACGGCAAGCCGGGCTCGCTGTTCTATATCTGGTTCGGCGCCAACATGAACATCACCACCATCGCCTCCGGCGTGTTGCCGGTGGTGATGGGGCTCAACCTGTTCTGGAGTGCGCTGGCGATCATCGTCGGTTCGTTGCTGGGGGCGATTTTCATGGCCTCCCACTCGGCCCAGGGACCGAAGCTGGGCATTCCGCAAATGATCCAGAGCCGGGCGCAATTCGGCGTGCTGGGGGCGGTGTTGCCGCTGCTGTTCGTGATGCTGATCTACCTGGGCTTCTTCGTCAGCAACACCTTGCTCGCGGCCCAGGCGCTGGAGTCCGTCAGCCCGCTGCCGATGTCCGGCAACATCTACCTGATCGGCGCGTTGTGCTTCGTCGTCGCCCTCTATGGCTATCGGTTGATTCACCGTTTGCAGAAGCTGCTGTCGATCCTGTCGCTGGTGGTGTTCGTGGCCGCCACGGTGCTCGCCTTGCAGTTGCCGATCGCGGCCGAACAATGGCTGCCGAGCGGCTTCTCGTTGTCGAAGTTCCTGGTGGCAGTGAGCATCGCCGTGACCTGGCAACTGTCCTACGCGCCTTACGTTGCCGACTACTCGCGCTACCTGCCGAGCAATACGCCGACCGCCCAGGTGTTCTGGTACAGCTATGCCGGCACGGTCAGCGGTGGCGCGTGGATGATGATTCTCGGGGCGATCCTGAGCGTCGGCATCGGCGACTTTTCCAGCAACGTCGGCGGGCATGTCGCCGGTTTGTTCGGCACTGGCGCGGTGCTGCTGTTCGCCTTCATCGTCTATGGCCAGGTGTCGATCAACGTGTTCAACCTGTACGGCGCGTTCATGTCGACCATCACCGTGATCGAGCCATTCGCCCGACTCAAGGTGACGCCGCGGGTGCGCGGTATGTTCATGCTGCTGATCAGCCTGGTGGCCACGGCCCTGTGCACCATCAGTCAGGACGACTTCATCAACTTCTTCCTGAACTTCATCTTCTTCATGAGCTACTTCCTGATCCCGTGGACGGCGATCAATCTGGTGGACTACTACTGCCTGCGCAAAGGGCAGTACCGGATTGACGACATCTTCGACCTGAACGGAATCTACGGGCGGGTCAACCGGATTGCCTGCGGCAGTTTCCTGCTGGCGATCGCCCTGGAAATTCCGTTCATGAACACCACGCTGTACGTCGGCCCGGTGGCCACGGCGCTGGACGGGGTGGATCTGGCGTGGGTGGTCGGGTTGCTGGTGCCGGCGGTGAGTTACTACTGGCTGATGAAAATGACCGCGCGCGTCAGCGTACCTGCATAGTCATCAGCCTTTGACGGCAAAAAGATCGCAGCCTGCGGCAGCTCCTACAAGGGCAAGACGTACACCCCTGTAGGAGCTGCCGCAGGCTGCGATCTTTTGATTTTCAACGGCCAACCAAACTCCAGGCAAAAAAAATCCCGGGCAGCTGATGGACGCCCGGGACTTAAAAATGCATAAACCGTGGTGGTGAACGCGGCGCGGATATTACGGAATATTTCGGCCTGTAACAAGATATTTTTATTCACCATCCAGTTACTAAACGCTCTAAGCCCTTATATATCCACATATTTTCTAAGGGCGACTACAAGAACCAGCGATACTCACGCGCGCTGATGTCATGCAGAAATGCCAGATGATCCTGGCGTTTGTTTTCGCAATAGACGTCTACGAACTCCGCCCCCAAGCCTTCGCGCACGGCTGAATGATGTTGCATGGACTGTACCGCTTCGAGCATTTCCAACGGGAAATCGACGCCACTGCTGCGGTCTTCGTTGAGCGGTGCAATCGGCTCGCGCTCCCCTTCCAGGCCCTGCTCCAACCCCACCAGGATCGCCGCCAACGCCAGATACGGGTTGGCATCGGCGCCCGCCAGGCGATGTTCGATGCGCAGGTTCTTGACGTCCGACTCCGGAATACGCAAGCACGCATCGCGGTCCTCGAAGCCCCAACTGGCGCGGGACGCAACGTTCACCGTGCCACTCAAGCGACGCATGGCATTGTGGTTCGGGGCAAAGATCGGCATGCAGTGCGGCAACACCTCCAGGCAACCAGCCACAGCATGGCGCAGCGCCCGCTGACCGTTCGCCGCCAGCAGGTTGTTGCCGGCCTGGTCATACAGGCTGACGTGCACGTGCATGCCGCTGCCGGGGTGTTGCAGGTAAGGTTTGGCCATGAAACTGGCGCGCAGGTTGTGCTTGAGCGCCACGCCCCGTGTGCTGCGGCAGAACAGCGCGGCCCAGTCGGCGGCACGCAGGCCGTCATCGCAATGGCCGAAATTGATTTCGAACTGGCCCGGGCCGAGTTCGGCGGTGATCACCGTGGCATCGATGCCTTGGGCTCGCGCGGTCTCGACCATTTCATCGAGCACCGGGGCGAAGCGCGACAAGCGTTCGATGTGCATGTTCGGCTGATCGTCGGCGTCGCCGGTCAGCTCATCACGGGGGAACTGCGGCAGGCCGTCCTTCAAGCGGCTGTCGAACAGGTAGAACTCCAGCTCGAAGGCCACCACCGGGAAAATCCCTTTACGGTGCAGGCGGTTCAGCACCTGCGCCAACACTTCACGGGGTTCGAATTCGATGGGTTTTTCCGTGCCGTCGGAGGTGATCAACATCTGGCCCAAGGGCTGCTTTTCCCAGGTCACCAGCTTCAAGGTGCCAGGCACCAAACGCCGCAGCGCATCCGGGTCACCATCGTTGAAGCAGTAGTCTCCGATCTTGAACAGCCCGCCCTGGGTGCCGAGCAGCACGCAGTTTTGCGGCAGTTTCAGTGCACTGCCGGCAGCGACTTTCTCCAGCATCTCGATCGGGTAGCGCTTGCCGTAGAAATGCCCCGGAATGTCCAGGGAGATCAGGTCGACATAACGCACTTCGGGGTTGCAGTGGCGGAAGTTGCGAACTTCGGCCAGCAGTTCAGAGCACACGGCATCCATCGTTTTGGTCCTTGTTGTTATCAGGTGTAAACCCAAAGCACGCGGGTCAGTTGGTCGGACAGGTTGCCGTAGCGGCAGTGCGCATGGCTGGCCAGTTGAAAGCTGTCGCCGGGATGCAGGGTCACCGGTTCGTTGTCGTCGAGCCACAGGGTCAGTTGCCCTTCGAGGACATAACCGCCCTGCTCCGAGCTGTCCTTCATGTGCCGGTCGCCGCTGCTGGCGCCGGGTTCGAGCTGGCTTTCAAGCATCGAGAACGACGCGCGCATTTTTGGCGAAACGAGGATGTCGGTGATGCCGTCGGCGTAGTACAGCGTGCGGCGCTCGTCCGGGCGGGTGACCCAGGACAACGCCATGGGTTTGGGCAGGCTGTAGAAATAGGTGGTCGGCACGCCGAGGGTTTCGCTGATCGCGGTCAGGTCCGCCACCGTCGGGCGCGACAGGCCGCGCTCGACCTGGGACAGAAAACCCACGGAGCGGCCGATTTTGTCCGCCAGTTCCTTCAGGGTGTACTTCTTGTGCTTGCGCAGGTCCTGGATCAGGATCGCCAGCGCCGAAATTTCTTCTTGCATGTCCATCTTGAGGCTTCCAGAAAGTGTCGCGTCAAATACTGTCGCGCAGTCGATACCAGGCTTTGCCGATGGCTTCCAGCGGCGCGGCCAGGTATTTGCCGCCGGGAAAACTGCCGTTGTTCAGGCCCTGGTACAGGGACAGTTCGTCGGGTTGACCGAGGATCGCGTCGGACACCGCCCGCGCCGCGGCCAGTGTCGGCAGCACGCCATGCCCGGAATAGCCCTGCATCCAGTACAGATCGCCACGGCGACCGATATCCGGCGTGCGCTTGAGGGTCAGGTCGATGTGTCCGCCCCAGGCAAACTCCAGCGCCACGCCCGTGAGTTGCGGGAACACCCGCTCCAGGAACGGTCGGGTCGCCGCGGCGATGTCCTTGGGCATCCCGCCCAGGTAAGTGCAACCGCCGCCGAACAGCAGGCGGTTATCCGGGGTGCGGCGGAAATAATCGAGCACGAACTGGTTGTCGGTCACGCAGACGTTACTCGGCAGCAGCGCAGTGGCCTGGTCCCTGGTGAGCGGCGCGGTCGCCACCTGATAGGTGCCGACCGGCAACACGCAACTGGCCAATTGCGGGTCGAGCCGATCGAGGTAGGCGTTGCACGCCAGCACCAGCACATCGGCGCCAATACGACCGCGCTCGGTCGTCACCACAAAGCCTTCGCCCTCCTCGCCATAACTCAGCGCCTTGCTTTGCTCGTAGATACGACCGCCAGCCCGCTCAACCGCCTCCGCGAGGCCCAGGGCCAGTTTCAGCGGGTTCAAATGCCCGCCCTCGGGGTCGAACAGGCCGGCCTGATAACGCTCGCTGGCCACCCATTCCGGCAGCTGTTGCCGGGGGATGAACTGCAGTTTGTCGTGACCCCACTTGTGGCTGGCCTCGTGCTGCCACTCGGTCAGCAGCCCCACTCGCCGCGGCATCACCGAAGTCCAGAGATGGCCGGCGCGGTAGTCGCAATCGAATTCATGGCGGCCGGGCAGATCACGCAATTCGCGCGCGGCCCAGCGCATGCCGTCCCACAATCGCCGCGCCCGCTCGTATCCCAGCGCCGCTTCCAGCGGTGGCATGTCGCACGACCAGCCGAGAATCGCCTGCCCGCCATTACGCCCGGACGCGGCCCAGGCCACCCGGCTGGCTTCGAGCAAAGTCACGCGCTTGCCGGCCAGCGCCAGGCGCAACGCCGTGTGCAAACCACTGAAACCAGCCCCGATGATCAGCACTTCGGTGTCTTGCTCACCTTCCAGTGCGGTGCGATTGACCAGTCGATCGGCGCAGCTATGGGCGTAGTAACTGGCGACATGCCGGGTGGATTGCTGAAACATACGGCCTCGTGAAATTTTGTATTTTTAATTTCATGAAAAAATACACGGTTAATTTCACGCAGGCAATCGAGGCGTAAAAAAATCCCGCTTCGGCGAACCCGAGCGGGATTGTTTTATTCAGACGCGATGTTCGAATCAATCAGGCCACAGGAATCATCGGATCCGCCGAAGCCAGTGCGGTGACTCGATCTGCCGCCGGTGGGTAGATCCACTGGGTGTTGATCTGGGTCTTCAATGCCTTGGCCTCATGCTTGACCAACTTGACCTGGCGGTCCCAACCCTCGGTGTAGACCGCGCCCCAGGCGCCGAGGTCGAGGCAGGTCACGTACTTGGGCTGGCTGTACGGCGTCGGGTCGACACCGAGGATCTGCGCCGCCACGTTGTTGCCGGCGTGGCGGCCCAGCGAAATCGCGTGCTGGCAGGTCATCAGGGCGTAGTTGCCGATCTCGTCACTGGCTGCGTAGGCGACGTCGCCGGTGGCGAAGATGTCGTCCTGGCCAATCACTTTCAGGTGGGCGTCGACATGCAGGCGGCCCAGGTGATCGCGTTCGGCCGGGATCTGTTCGGTCAGGGAGCTGGCGCGAACGCCGGTGGTCCAGACCACGGTCCTGGCATCGATACGCGCACCGTCGGACAGGGTGACGCCATTGGCATCGACCGACACGACCGAGGCTTTCAGGTGCCATTTCACGCCGGTCGCCAGACTGGCCTCGACGATCGATTCGGCGATTTCCTCACCCATCGAGCCGCCGATTTTATCGCCACGGTCAACGATGATCACATTGATGTCGGCACGATCGCCGAGGATGGCCCGCAGGCGGGTCGGCATTTCAGTCGCCGTTTCGATCCCGGTGAAACCGCCACCGGCCACGACCACCGTGTTGCGCGCCTTGCTTTCAGGCTGGTTGGCCAGCGCCTTGAGGTGGTTTTCCAGGCGCACGGCCTGTTCGATCTGGTCGACGTCGAATGCATGTTCGGCCACGCCCGGGGTGTTTGGCGAAGCCAGGCCGCTGCCGGTGGCCAGAACGAGTTTGTCGTAGCTGCAGACTTGTCGGGCACCGCCGGCATCGACATAGCCGACCTGCTTTTGCTCGACATCGATGGTCTGCGCCGCGCCCTTGATGAACTTGACCCCGACAGCATCGAACAGATCGCCGATCGGCGCCGCCAGTTGATGGGCGTTCGGTTCGTAGAAGCGCGGACGCACTCGCAGCTCGGCCTGGGGCGCCAGCACGGTCACTTCAACGTCGTTGTGGCCGTGAATGTCGAACAGGCGCGTGGCACTCAAAGCGGTCCACATGCCACCGAAACCTGCGCCGATCACCAGAATGTGCTGTTTCATCTTTAACTCCAGGGGATAAACAAGGGTTGTGAGTCACGCTCATCGGGAGCCGGCAGGAGGTCGGTGTTTTTCGAGAATCGTCGACCTGTGCCGCTCGAACAACTACGACTCTATTGATCCGAGTAAAATCCTGCAACTGGTTTTTTTTGATGGCGGCCATCGAACCCGTCGATACTTCCGTAGAAAAGCCTCAAGAACGTGCATGACAAGGACTTTTCGAGCGGACAAAAAAATTTCAGGACGCGACGATTCGTTGCCTGGCTTAGGCTCGGCTGCTAGAATTGGCGACTAATCAAGTCGGAGATCTGTATGTCTCTTTACAGCGCAGGTGTCGAGTACGGCATCCACTGCCTGCTTTTTCTCGTCGGCAACGGCGGCGACTCGCGCGAAGCGAGCGTGCGCGACCTTGCCGAACTGCAAGGCGTTCCCCTGGACTATCTGGCGAAAATCTTCACCAAGCTGGCCAAAGGCAAACTGGTGGTCGCCACCGAAGGCATGCGCGGAGGCTTCAAGCTGGCCCGACCCGCCGACGAAATCACCCTGCTGGATATCGTCAACGCCATCGACGGCCGCAAGTCGATCTTCGATTGCCGGGAGATCCGTGGCCGTTGCGCCGTGTTTGACGGCACCCCGCCGGCCTGGGCACTGGACGGTCCATGCGCGGTCCATGGGGCGATGATGGTTGCGCAAAAACGCATGGAAGAGGCCCTCGCCCAGCAAACCATCATCGATATCGCCAGGAAATTCGGGCGCAAGGCCCCGGCAGAATTCGGCGTCAAGGTGGAGAGCTGGATGAACGAGCGTCGGGAAAGGAAAAGCAGCGCCCAGGCCAGTGAGCAGATCATTCCTGCGACCAACCTTTCAGACTGACGGCACAGATTACGAAATATCCCGGAATTACGTGATGAACCATAAAAAAACCGGATGCACGCCAGGCATCCGGTTTTACTCGGTTGAGGCGAAAAACGGTCGGTGACCGATTTTCGCCCTCTCGCACTTACAGGCAGTCGCGGACGATTTTGCGCAGGTCGCCGGATTTGGCCCAAGGCGGCCCCTGATACAGCGAAATCCGGCTGCCATCCTTGTATTTCACGATATCCAGCACTTCATCGGCCGTTATCACACTCGGTGCGGTGATCCGGTAGCCGTTGGAAATCGAAACCTGGGTCGTATTCGATACTTCCTTCTGCCAGGCAGGCAAAACGCACGCCGCATACTCTTTTGGCGTCTTCTCGCTGTGCTTGCTGACATTCGGCTCGCCCGGTACCAGCGACGCCGGCAACGAACACCCGCCCAGCAATGCCAGCGCGACTCCCCCCATCAACATCCGCATGCTGCTTCCTTAAATTCGAAAAGAGAAAATGTAGCTTGCCATCGACCGTACATCCATCCCGACGATTCGGCGAGTCATTGATATCACTTCGCCCAGTTAGTTCCTTGCAGGCTGTCATTTGACGTCGTCCTGCTGGGTGAACAACCGGCACTAGAGCAGCCGGCGCCTTTTCCCGTTCGCTTTTCCCGACCAAAGGAAACCCTGTTGATTCAGACGAGCACAACATCCGGTCCGGTAAACGGGTCTAAAATGGCGGAGTGCAGTGTTCAGGAGGTCATCATGTGGCTTAACGAATCGGAACAGCAACTTCGGCGTGATCTTCAGGGGCTTGCGTCAGATTTGCGCTGGTCGGCGGTGGAGCTTCTGCGCATAGAGCAGCAGTTGCGCCTGCTCGGCAGCGAAGTCGACGCGCAAGCCGTGCAAAGACTGTGTGCCTTGTTTCAGGGTGATGAAGAAAAACTGTCCGGCTATGCCGAGGAAGTGAAAGCCAAGGTCATTAGCCGCAACAAGGCTCAATAGCGGGAGCGCTGCCATGAACAGGCCTCTATTCACGCTGGTCGCCGTACTGACCGCGTTGGCAGGCTGCAGCACCAACTCGATCTATCAGGACCAGCCGCTGGTGGCGAAAGTCGACACCGGCATGACCCGCGAGCAAGTCCGGCAAATCGGCGGCCAGCCCCTGGCGGTCACGGATCGTACCGTTGAACCCGGTACCTGCTTTGACTACAAACTGACTCACGAAGGTCATCAGCAGGCGTACAACGTCAGTTTCGATGGCCGCGGCATGGTCGACCACAAGAGCTTCATGACCTGCGCGGAATGGAGCCACGCGCAGCTAAAGGCCCGGGAGCCCTCCCGCCCCAGTGGAGGGGGTGGTTATTAACACTGTAGGAGCGAGCCTGCTCGCGATGGACGTCAACGATGACGCGCCCTGTCTGAATGAACGCGTTGTCCGGACGTCCATCGCGAGCAAGCTCGCTCCTACAGGAGGTCATTTTGTTTGATGGCTGCCTGCAGGCTTGCCCGCACGCGCCCTGTAGCCGGGCAGTGACGCGGCAAACGCCAGTGCCTCCTCTCGACTGTTGAACGAGCCAAGCCGGTCACCCTGGGTGCATACCCGCCAGGGGCCGTTGTTCACGCTGAGTACGTCATAGCCGTTCATGTGCATCTTGTTCAGCATCGAAACGCTCATGGTCACCTCCTCCTGGGCAGTGCTATCAGGTTGACTTGTTTACCTTACACCCACCCTTCTCCAAAATACCGACCAGACGTCGCCATGGAAATTCCCCCTTTCGGTTGCACTTTTCGTCTCATCGGCAGCTCAAACCATTCGATGGCAGCGCAATTGCAGCCCTGGCCCGAATGCTGCCTCTCCCTACCTGTTCCATTACAACCGGCCATCGGGTAACCCATGAAAGTACGCGCAACCATCATCTGCGAGCAGGACCGGCATGTACTGCTGGTACGCAAGCAAGGAGGTCGCTGGACGCTGCCCGGCGGCAAGCTCGAACGGGGTGAAAGCGCAGCCGATGCTGCCGTGCGCGAGCTGTGGGAGGAAACCGGCCTGCGGGTCGACGAGTTGATATACGTGCTGGAGCTGGAAACGGACGGCACCCGACACCACGTCTTCGAGGTGTCGGTGCTGAACCTTGAGCAATTGCGACCGCTGAACGAAATCACCGATTGCATCTGGCACCCGCTGGATGCGCTGCATAACCTGAACATCAGCGACGCCATGCGCAGTATCATCAGCGCCTTTGTGCGGCGCTTGTAGACTCTAGTCTTTGGCCAACGCCGTCGCTGCCCTGTCGATCAAGGCCGCCACTTCGGCGGGCATCGACGCCAATGACGCATGACTGGCGTTCAAGGTCAGAATCTCCCGGGCGTTGAGCCGCTCGGCCATCCATTGCTGGTTCTGTGGCGCGATCATCCGGTCGGCGGTCGAGATCTGATACCACGATGGCTTGTTCTTCCAGGCCACCGTGCCAACGGTGTCGCCGAAGGTGCTCGCCAGCGGCGCTTTCTGGGTAAGGCCCATGACCAACCCTTCGGTCGCCGGCAGGTCCTGACAGAAGCTCTCGTGGTAGAGCTCGGGCTTGACCCACAGGTAACCGTCGCTATCGGGCATCAGGTTGGCCGCTGCCGCAGGCAGGTGCCGTTGCGTGATGCCGCCGGGGCTTTCACCGGCGTCCGGGGCGAACGCGGCGATGTACACCAGCCCGACCACATTCGGCAAATCACCCGCTTCAGTGATGACCGCGCCGCCATAGGAATGCCCCACCAGCAGCACGGGACCGGGCACCTGGGCGACCATCTTGCGCGTACGCTCGGCATCCTCGGCCAGGGACGTCAGCGGTAACTCGACGGCACGAATGTGCGTGTCACCCCGGCTGAGCAGTTTGACGATGACCTTGTTCCAGTGGGCGGCACCGCCCCAGAAACCATGGACCAGCACGATCGTGGGTTTGTCACTCATCACCATGACTCCGTTTGCCGATGGGATTGTTCGTCGCTCGCGTCAGCCCTGATCGCCGCCGCCCACGGGCATGACCATGCCAGTGATATAGGACGCTTCGTCGCTGGCCAGAAACAGAATAGCCCCCGCCTGCTCATCCAGGGTGCCGTAGCGTTTCATCAGACTGCTGTCGAGGGTCTGGTCGACGATTTGCTGGTACCAGCGTTTTTCCTGCTCGCTCTGCTCGGCACCATTGCGGGGTATGCGTCGCGGCGGTGCTTCGGTGCCGCCAGGCGCCGTGGCGTTGACCCGCACACCACGACCAGCGGTTTCGAACGCCAGACAGGCGGTCAAGGCATTGACCCCACCCTTTGCCGCACCGTAGGGCACGCGGTTGAGGCTGCGGGTGGCGATGGAAGAGACGTTGACGATCGCCCCGCTGCCCTGCTCCAGCATGAACGGCAGTGCGGCATGACAACACCACAGGGTCGGGAACAGCGAACGGCGGACCTCGGCCTCGATCTGCGACGCCTCGTAGTGCTCGAACGGTTTGGCCCAGATGGTGCCGCCGACGTTGTTGACCAGCACATCGAGGCGGCCGAAACGCTCGACGGCGGTTTGCATCACCCGGCTGCATTCGTCGTATTGCTCAAGGTCGGCGGTCAGGGCCAACACCTGAGTGGTCGCGGCCAGTTGTTGCTGCACGTCGAACACCAGCTCGGAACGATCCACCAGGATCAGCTTCGCCCCTTCGGCGGCCATGCGCTCGGCCACCCGCTGCCCGATGCCCTGGGCAGCGCCGGTGATCAGCACGACTTTTTCGTGAAATCTGTTCATGGTCATCCTCATGCTCACGCCAACGCCACCCCTGTAGGAGCTGCCGAAGGCTGCGATCTTTTGATTGTGTTTTTTACAAACCAGGATCAAAAGATCGCAGCCTTCGGCAGCTCCTACAGGGGACTGGCGAACGGAAGGTTATGCCGCGCTGGCGGCGAATTTTTCGTAGTAGAAGTTCGCTGGTGCGATGCCTTGCTCGCGAATGAACTGGCTGACGGCCTCGACCATTGGCGGTGGGCCGCACAGGTAGACGTCGACGTCGCCCTCGTTCAAATGCTTTGGCTCGATGTGCTGGGTCACGTAGCCCTTGAGCGGATGTCGGCTCTCGGGGCTGGCGACGCAGGCGCTGAAGGTGAAGTTGGGGATGCGCGCGGCAAAGGCTTCGAGGCGGTCGATTTCCACCAGGTCGAAATCGTGGGTCACGCCGTAGATCAGATGCAGCGGATGATCGCTGCCCTGCTCGGCGATCTTCTCCAGCATCGCGGTGAACGGCGCCAGCCCGGTGCCACCGGCCAGCAGCAACAGCGGCCGGCGGATGTCACGCAAGTAGAAACTGCCCAGGGGACCTGCCAGGCTCATGCAATCGCCGGCCTTGGCCATGCCGGTGAGGAAACTGCTCATCAAGCCGCCGGGCACGTTGCGGATCAGGAAGCTGACTTCACCATCGCGCTGCAACGAGCTGAACGAGTAGGCGCGGGTCTGTTCGCTGCCGGGAATTCCCAGGTTCACATACTGCCCCGGCAGGAACGCCAGTTTGCTCAGGGCTTCGCCCTTGATCGACAGGGCGATGGTGCTGTCGGACAGCTGGCGCACGGCGCTGATGGTCGCGTCGTAGCTGGCCTGACGGGTGCGGCAGACCTCGGAGGACGTCGGTACGCGCACCACGCAATCGCTCTGGGCGCGCATCTGGCAGGTCAGGACAAAACCCTGCGCGGCCTCTTCAGGGCTGAGGGCGTCTTCGATGTACTCCTCGCCCAATTCGTACTGGCCGGCTTCGGCAAAACACTTGCAAGTGCCGCAGGCGCCGTCGCGGCAGTCCAGCGGGATGTTGATGCCCTGGCGGTACGCGGCATCGGCCACGGTCTCGCCCACGTTGGCGTCGATGAAACGGGTGACGCCGTCTTCGAAATTGAACGCAATGGAATGGGTCATGACGCCAGCCTCACAAGTGGTAAACATCGATGACCTGACGAACGTAGTCGTTCTTCAAGATCACTTTCTTGGCCTTGATCAACGGGTTTTCACCGCGCATGTCGAGGGTGTAGAAACTGCTGCCGAAATAGCTGTCGACGGTCTTGTAGCGAAAGCTCAGGGTGTGCCAGTTGAAGCGCACCTTGCACAGTCCGTCGGCTTGTTCGAGCAGCTCGATGTTGCTGATGTTGTGGGAGGTGCGGGTGTCCGGCACGCTGGCGCTGGAGCGCTCGGTCTTGATGCGGAAGACGCGGTCTTCCAGGCCGGTGCGGTTGCCGTACCAGATCAGCGAGATTTCCCGCTGCGGATCTTCGGTCAACTCGTCGTTGTCGTCCCAGGACGGCATCCAGAACGTCGCGTCCGGGGCATACAGCTCCAGCCACTCGTCCCACTGACGGTCGTCGAGGTAACGCGCTTCGCGGTAGAGGAAATCGCGCACCGCTTCATAGGAAATGGTCATTGCACGTCCTCCACGGCGATCAGTTTCGATTGCTCGGCGGCGAGGGCCTTGAGCATGGTCTGCTGCCAGTACTTGTGTTGCAGCACGAACAGGCCTTCGTCCTCGGTGCGCACGCCACTGAGCAGCGGGTGCAGGTCGATCTCTTTGGCGGCTTCGTCTGCACCTTCGATCCAGTGCTCGGCGCCACGTGACATGTCGTTCCAGGTGGTGACGCTGCCCTGGTAGCTGGTCTGGCAGGAACGGAATTCCTCCAGATCGTCCGGCGTGGCCATGCCGCTGACGTTGAAGAAATCCTCGTACTGGCGAATCCGGCTGGAACGGGCGTGGTCGCTCTCGCCTTTCGGGGCGATGCAGTAGATGGTGATCTCCGTGCGGTTGACCGAGATCGGCCGGGCGATGCGGATCTGCGAGCTGAACTGGTCCATCAGGTACAGGTTCGGGTACAGGCACAGGTTGCGCGAGTTCTCGATCATCCAGTCGGCGCGAGCCTTGCCGAAATCCTGCGCCAGCTCATCGCGACGCTCGTACAGCGGACGGTCCTCGGGGTTGGCCCAACGGGTCCAGAGCAGCATGTGGCCCTTGTCGAAGGAATAGAAACCACCGCCCTGCTTGGCCCAGCTGCCGGCGCTCATGGTCGGGTTGGCGTCACCGGCTTCACGCTGCTTGCGCTGGTTCTGGGTGGCCGCGTAGTTCCAGTGCACGGAGCTGACGTGGTAGCCATCGGCGCCGTTTTCGGCGGTGAGTTTCCAGTTGCCTTCGTAGATGTAGCTGGAGGAGCCGCGCAGCACTTCCAGGCCATCGGCGGACTGGTCGACGATCATGTCGATGATCTTCGCCGACTCGCCCAGGTGCTCGACCAGCGGCAGCACATCGGCCTTCAGGCTGCCGAACAGGAAGCCGCGATAGGACTCGAAACGCGCAACCTTGGTCAGGTCATGGGAACCTTCGCAGTTGAAGCTCGCGGGATAACCGGCGTTGGCCGGATCCTTGACCTTGAGCAGCTTGCCGGAGTTGTTGAAGGTCCAGCCGTGGAACGGACAGGTGTAGGAGCTCTTGTTACCGGACTTGTGCCGGCACAGGGTCGCGCCACGGTGGCTGCAGGCGTTGATGAAGGCGTTGAGCACACCGTCCTTGTTGCGCGCGATGAAGATCGACTGGCGCCCCATGGTCGTGGTGTAGAAATCGTTGATGTTGGGGATCTGGCTTTCATGGGCCAGGTACAGCCAGTTGCCTTCGAAGATGTGTTCCATCTCCAGGTCGAACAGACGCGGGTCGGTGAACATCTCGCGCTTGCAGCGATAGAGGCCCTGCTCGGGATCGTCTTCAAGCAGGGAATGCAAATATTCGGGTCGCAGGGTCATGGCCGCCGCCTCCATTGTTATTGTTCAGGCAGGGGTCATGCTAGGACGGTGGATCAGGCGGGAGTATCCGCGGGGTGCAGACCTTTATCCGTTTTGTGCAATGTAGGAGCTGGGG
>NZ_JBWKZB010000044.1:33037-50049 GCF_059424105.1 Pseudomonas sp. GW456-E7
GCCGAAGGCTGCGATCTTTTGATTTTGCTTTTTAAAAATCAAAGTCAAAAGATCGCAGCCTTCGGCAGCTCCTACAGGGGGTGTGCGTGATTTCAGTAGCGGCGTTTGAGGGTATCGGACGGCAATTCGCCGAACTGCTTGCGGTAGCTGTCGGAGAAGCGTCCCAGGTGCAGGAAGCCGTAGTCCATGGCCACTTCGGTGATGTTGCGCACGTTGCAGGTCGGGTCGCTGAGGCAGGCTTTGATGGACTCGAGGCGCTTGCGGCGGATGTAGTTCTTCGGTGTGTCACCGGCATTGCGTTCGAACAATCCGTACAGCGAACGCAGGCTCATGTGGGCCTGGCGCGCCAGTGCTTCGCTGTCGATGTCCTGCTTGAGGTTATGGGCGATGTAATCGGCAATCGCTTCGAACGTGGCCGTCTGCGAGCCCAGGTCGAGGCGGCTGACGTTGGTCTTCATCAGGCTGAGCATCTTGCTGACGATGATCTGCGTGTAATGCTCCTGCACCCTGGGGATCTGCTCGGTGGATTCGGCCTCCTGGCAGATCATCGCCAACAGGTTGACGAAACCTTCCAGTTCATTGAGCTGATAACGGTTTTCCAGAAACCGCACGCCCTGCTCCGGATAGCGCCAGCGCTGCTCATCGCAGACCGATTCAAACAAACGGGTCGGGACCTTGAGGATGAATTTTTCGCAATCGGCAGAGTACGTCAGGTCCACCGGATCGTCGGGGTTGATCAGCAGCAATTCGCCGGGGGCGAAGTAATGCTCCTGGCCGTGTCCACGCCACAGGCAGTTGCCGCGCAGCAGCACTTGCAGGTGATAAATGCTGTCCAGCGCACCGGACGTCACGCGCACACTGGCACCGTAGCTGATGCGGCACAGGTCGAGGCTGGCGAATTTGCGATGATCAAGGCTGGCCAGCGGGCTGCCGGCACGGGGCATGAGAATGCAGTGATTACCGACGTGCTGATTGACGTAGCCCGACACGGCGTAAGGGTCGGCATGGTCGAACACCCGGCTGCGCTGACTCAACAGTTGCGCTTGCATCATCAGGTCACTCTCGTTGTTGTTATGAGTTGCGTCGGGGCATTCTAAGGCACTGCGTACGGCGATGTGTCAATGGACTGACCTGTGGAAGCTACTTGTAGGAGCTGCCGCAGGCTGCGATCTTTTGATCTTGTTTTTTTAAAAATCAAAGTCAAAAGATCGCAGCCTTCGGCAGCTCCTACAGGGGGGCGCGGATTATCAGTCTTCCAGGGCGCGGACCCGTTCGTGGCGCTGTTGCTCTTGCGGCTGGGCAGAGGATTGCAGGGTGAAGTCGAAGTCGATTTCGGCAAAGCGACCGCTCACGCCATGGGCCGCTGCGCGCTGCTGATCGTCGCTGAAGGTGATCTTGGCGATCAGTTCGTCGCGGGTGGCGTAGGCGAAATCGTCGTGCAGGTATTGATCGCCGTCGAGGTTGATCTGGGTGGTCAGGTGGCGATGATCCGGCGCGGAAATGAAGAAGTGCACGTGCGCCGGGCGCTGGCCATGACGGCCCAGTTGATCGAGCAGTTGCTGGGTCGGACCGTCCGGTGGGCAGCCATAGCCCGACGGCACGATGCTACGGAAGCGGTAACGGCCTTCGGCGTCAGTCACGATGCGGCGACGCAGGTTGAATTCCGACTGCGAGGCATCGAAGTACGAGTAGGTGCCGCCGGTGTTGGCGTGCCAGACGTCCACCACGGCACCGGCCAGTGGTTCGCCGGCGGTATTGAACACGCGGCCTTGCATGAACAGGGTCACGCCCGGATCGACGCCGTCATCCAGACGCGCCTCGCCCTCGGACAGCGGCGCACCGGCCACGTACAACGGGCCTTCGATGGTGCGCGGGGTGCCGCCGGTCTTGCCGGCCTGCTCGTCTTCGGCGTCCATCAACAGGTCGAGGTAATGCTCCAGGCCAATACCGGCCACCAGCAACCCGGCTTCCTGGCGCGCGCCCAGCACGTTGAGGTAGTTGACGGCTTTCCAGAACTCTTCCGGGGTCACGGCCAGGTCTTCGATGATGTTCACCGAATCACGCAGGATGCGGTAGACCAGCGCCTTGGTCCGTGGATTGCCGGCGTCGTTGAGCAGGCCGCTGGCTTCTTCGAGAAATTTCTGGACTTCGGCAGTGTGGGAAATCTTGACGTTCATTTTTCAGGGTTCCTCATCTTGTAATTATGGGCGTAGCGAGCTGAACAGGCGAGGCTCAGCGGTCATCGTCACGGATGGAAGAAGGATGCCGGCACATCGCGTCGATTTCGATGGCCATGTAGGGAAACAATGGCAATTGCATCAGCAGGTCATGCAGTTCCTGAACGCTGTCGACATCGAACACGCTGTAGTTGGCGTAGTGCCCGGCGATGCGCCACAGGTGACGCCACTTGCCCTGCTCTTGCAGGCGCTGGGCCAGGGCTTTTTCGTCAGCCTTGAGTCTGGCCGCCGCCTCCGGATTCATGTCGACCGGCAGGTTCACGGTCATTTTTACGTGAAACAGCATAATGCTCTCCTCAGGCTTGATGAGTGGTCTTGTCGCGACGGAAGAACGCCAGGCGCTCTTCATCCAGGCTCAGGCCCAGGCCCGGTGTTTTCGGCACGTGCAGTTCAAAATCGCGATACACCAACGGCTCGCTGAGAATGTCTTCTGTCAGCAGCAGCGGGCCGAACAGTTCGGTGTCCCACGCCAGTTTGTTCAACGTGACGAAGGCATGGGCCGACGCCATCGTGCCCAGGCCGCCTTCGAGCATGGTGCCACCGTACAGGGCGATGCCGGCTGCTTCAGCGATGCAGGCGGTGCGCAACACGGCGCGCGGACCGCCGTTCTTGGCGATCTTCAGGGCGAATACCGAGGCCGCGCCTTCGCGGGCCAGGTTGAACGCATCTTCCACGCATTCGATGGATTCGTCGGCCATGATCGGCGCCGGGCTCATGGCATTCAGGCGAGCCATGCCGGCGCGGTTGTTGCGCGAGATCGGCTGTTCGATCAGGTCGATGCCGTTGCTGCCGAGGATTCGGCAGGCACGTAGCGCGACGGCTTCGTCCCACGCCTGGTTGACGTCGACACGCACGCTGGCGCGGTCACCCAGGGCTTTCTTGATGGCGATGACGTGGGCCAGGTCGCGGTTGACCTCGCCGGCACCGATCTTCAGCTTGAAGATGCGATGGCGGCGCAGGTCGAGCATTTTTTCCGCTTCGGCGATGTCTTTTTCCGTGTCACCGCTGGCCAGGGTCCAGGCGACGGGGAGCGCATCACGCACGCGTCCACCGAGCAATTCACTGACCGGCAGGCCAAGGCGTTTGCCCTGGGCGTCGAGCAGCGCGGTTTCGATACCGGATTTGGCGAAGGTATTGCCACGGATGCTGCGCTCCAGGCGCAACATGGCGGCGTTGACGTTGCCGCTGTCCTGGCCGATCAACAAGGGTGCGAAGTGCGTGTCGATGTTGGTCTTGATGCTGTCCGGGCTTTCATTGCCGTAGGCCAGGCCACCGATGGTGGTGGATTCGCCGATGCCTTCGATGCCGTCGGCGCAACGCACGCGGATGATCACCAGGGTCTGGTTCTGCATGGTGTGCATGGCCAGCTTGTGCGGGCGGATAGTCGGCAGATCGACGATGATCGTCTCGATCGACTCAATGGCAGTTGCAAGCATTTCGATACCCGTCAGGTTCTTGAAGTTCTGAGTCGGATTCTCATACGGCTTTTTCCGGGCGGCCAATATAGAATTGGTCTGGCTTGATACCTTAAAGGTATTCAATTGAAAATCCGGAGGCCCCATGGAACTGCGTCACCTGCGTTACTTTCAGGTGCTGGCTCAAACCCTCAACTTCACCCGCGCGGCGGAGCGCCTGCACATCGCCCAACCGCCGTTGAGCCGGCAGATCCAGCAACTGGAGGACGAACTGGGGGTGATGCTGCTGGAGCGCGGCCGCCCGCTGAAGTTGACCGACGCCGGGCGGTTTTTCCATGAACACTCCACCGCCCTGCTCGAACAACTGAACAAGGTCTGCGACAACACGCGGCGTATCGGCCTGGGTGAAAAGACCTGGCTGGGTATCGGCTTTGCGCCATCGACCCTGTATGGCGTGCTGCCGGAACTGATCCGCCGGTTACGCAGTGGCGAACCGCTGGAGCTGGAATTGGGCCTGTCGGAAATGACCACCCTGCAACAGGTGCAGGCATTGAAGGCCGGGCGCATCGACATCGGTTTTGGCCGGATCCGCATCGACGACCCGGCCATCGTCCAGACCGTGCTCACCGAAGACCGCCTGGTCGCCGCCCTGCCCGCCGGCCATCCGTTGCTCGCCGGCCCCATCAGCCTGCGGGAACTGGCGAGGGAACCCTTTGTGCTGTACCCCGGCAATCCACGGCCGAGTTACGCCGACCATGTGATCGCGCTGTTTGAGTCCTACGGGGTGAGCATCCACGTCGCGCAGTGGACCAACGAACTGCAAACGGCGATCGGTCTGGTAGGGGCGGGAATCGGGGTCACGCTGGTGCCGGCCTCGGTGCAACTGCTGCACCGCGACGACATCGGTTTCACACCCTTGCTGGAAGACAACGCGACCTCGCCGATCATCCTCAGCCGACGGGTGGGGGATGTTTCGCCGGGGTTGAACCATTGTTTGCGGATGATTGATGAGCTGTTGCCGCCGGCGACTTGAGGTATTGAATACCTGTGGCGAGGGAGCTTGCTCCCGTTGGGCTGCGTAGCGGCCCCCAAAAGGTCATTACATTCATCTCAAAGAAACGGGTAACGGCTTTTAGGGCCGCTTCGCGCCCCAGCGGGAGCAAGCTCCCTCGCCACAGGACGGTGCATGCATTCGATCAGCGAAGTATCAGCCCGCAAACGCCCGGCGCCCGGCCTTCATCTCGGTACGCAACTCGCCGATAAAATCAGAGATGGCGCGCACGCTGGTCAGTTCGGCTGTCGAGACACCGCTGATCAGCAGCTCCACCCGCCCGGTGACGGGGTCGTAGACTTCGATGCGCAGCAGCCCGAGATTCTCGGTGCACTCGCACGACAGTGGCTCAAAACCGGACTCTACGATGTTGCAAAGCACTGAAATAGGAACCATGACCGATGCCTCGGCGGCAGTTGATCGGATTGGATCCGTTTCAGAATAGATACACTTTGCGAATCTGCACAAGAAATCATTCGCAATTACTGTTAACCAGCACTCATTCCTGCTCGTTTTAACGGGCGTTCCGGCCCCAGATCCAGTTCCAGAACCCCGGCAACTCGACGGGCTGAGAGCCATCGCGCACGGTTCGCGCCATGGCCGCCCGCTGTAGCGCAGCCTGGTCGTCGTAAAACGGCTTGTCCGCGGTTTTCACCCCGGTCTCCCGGGCGCTGTCGAGCAGAATCTGCAGGTATTCACGGGTATGCCGGGCGGTATAGCGATTGAGGTCGTGAAACGTCACCACGACCGGAATCACCCCGTCGACCACCGGCAATTCGCCACGAGCCATGCGTTCGCGCACTTCAGACATCGAGCGCAGCATGTGCGACCGGCGTCGGGGGCTGGCGTTGAAGCCCCAGATCTTGCCGTCATTGGCGCTCAAGTCCGTGAGCAGCACGTGCAGGCCATGCTGCTGATAAGCGGCGAAGGTGCGCTTGTCGTAGTTCCAGAATGGCGGGCGCAACAGGGTTGGGGGGGCACCGGTGATCGCCGCGATGTCGGCGCTGCCATCGGTCAGGGCCTGCTCCAGCTCTTGCGGCTCCAGCGAGCGATGATTGGTGTGCCAGGGCGTTGCCGTGTGAAAGCCCAGAATGTGACCTTCGGCGTGTTCGCGCCGCATGATGTCACGGCCCAACTCACTGCCACCGGCGCGCGGCGCGCGGGTCTGCACGAAAAACACGGCTTTGATCCCCGGCTGCAGCGGGTTTTGCGCCAGGCTCTCAAGCACCGTGACGGTCGGATTCCACCAGCTCGATGCACTGGGACCGTCATCGAACGTCAGCAGAAAACGGATGGGCGGTTGCGCCTGCAAACGCTGTTCGGTCTGCGGCGTCATTGCAATAGGTGCGGCGATACAACCCAGCAAGCCAACTGCCAGGGCGCACACCGTTAAACACTTGAACCACTGTTTCATCTTTTGCCTTGGGCCAGACCATCAGGATTGAAATACAAGTTGACGGGAATCCTTTGCCCGAGACGCCGGGCCGAGGTTGGATAAGGTACACAGAGTTTGGTTCCAGTGCTTGCCAAGCCCGTTTCGTTGCCACCAACTAAACTGAAAAAAATGCTCAACCAGAGTGTCAGGCCATGTGCGGACGACTGTCGCAATACCGCGGGATTCACGACTTCGTGGCGGTGCTGAGCATCCCCGACGCGCTGGTCAACCACGTCGGCAACGAACCCCTGGCGCACTATAACGCTGCGCCCACCACGCAACTCGCCCTGCTGCACCTGGAGAACGAGCGGCTGCACGCCGACGCCGTGCGCTGGGGTTGGCGGCCGCACTGGGCAACGGATCGCACGGAGCCGATCAATGCCCGGGTCGAGAAAGTCGCCCACGGCCCGTACTTCCGGGCCATCTGGCCGCATCGCGCGATCTGCCCGATCGATAACTGGTTTGAATGGGTGGACGCCGGTGACGGCAACAAACAACCCTGGCTGATCCGGCGCCGGGACCGGGCGCCGGCTTTCTGCGCAGCCATCGGCCAGTACCCCATCGGCGGAGCCCCGCACAGGGAGCACGACGGTTTCGTGATCCTCACGGCAGACAGCGCAGGCGGCCTGCTTGATGTGCATGACCGGCGGCCGGTGGTGTTCTCGCCCGAGCTGGCGCGGGAATGGCTGGACCCGGCCACGCCCAAGGAAAGAGCCGAGGAAATGGCGTTTTCCCAGGGCGAGGTCAGTGACGTATTCGAGTGGTACAAGGTGGACAAGGCCGTCGGCAATGTCAGGAACCAGGGCGCTGCATTAATTGAACAAGTGCCCTGAACTTATCAATAACGACAGCAAGGCGGTCATGAATAAAAACCGCTCATACAAACATGAGCGCTAAAAATTACACAGGCTGTTTCGTTCAATTGACAACAGCAATTGGAACGTTTGTACCGCCTGTCAGACTCCATCGTCGAGATAGATACAATCCCGAGGACTACGGCTAGCATTCGCGCCGAATTTCCAGCAACGCCATTAGTTGACCAAAGAGTCAATGATCAGGGAAATCTCAACAACAAGCCTTGCAGAGATCTAAATTGCGCGACGACTATAAAAACGATCAAGTCGCGGGTCTGGCGTGCGTTCATCTTACAAAGACGGAGCACTACCCACTCGCCTGCTTCATCAAGCAATACATACAAACCCGCAACCTTCGATCTGTTCCCGACATCCATGAAATCCTGAGTTCAACCCTTGAAAACTATCCGGGCAAACCGCCGGTCATGGTCAACGAGCTGAACGCATGGATCGACAGGACATTGGGATATCGTGCAGCCCACCCCGACTTTCCAGAGATCCTGGAACAAGGGTGATCACAACAAAGCCCCGCTCGAAAAAGCGGGGCTTTGTCGTTTGGGGTGATCAGAACTTGCGGTCAGGCTCTGACAGTTCCGTACCGTCGTCAGGATGCTTCCAGTCCGGTACCGAACGCTTCTGCTGCTCAATCTCTTCTTCCGTGGGTTCGTCCACGTCTTCTTCCGGGTCCGGACGCTTGGGTTCATTGGCCATGTTCACCTCTCTTCCTGAAGGGATCGGTCATCCCCTTTAAGCTTAGATCAGTTCCCCTGCCCCGCTCAGAGCCACCAGCGCAGCAAAAAGAAAAAGCCCATGCTCAACAGCATGCTGAGCAACGTATTGCGCGTGTAAAGCACCAGCCCCACCGCCACCAGCGAACTGATCAGATAGGGGTTGTCCCAATGCAGGTTCAGCTGTTTTTCCGGCATGAACACAATCGGCCCACAGATAGCCGTCAACATGCCCGGTACGGCAAACCCGAGGAATTGCCGGGCATTGCTGCTCAGGCGCACCGGCAGGCGCGGTTCGAGAAAAACGTAGCGGTTGAGGAACACCAACACGCCCATTCCGATAATCACAGCCCAGACCATCATGTGCGTCCACCGTAGAATTTATTGCAGACAAACCCGGCAGTCATCCCCGCCAGCCCCGACAGCACCAGCGCTGAACCCCATTGCCAGTAGCTGAACAGCACCGAGCAAAACAGCGACACCGCCACGCACACCACGGTCGGCACGTTGCGGACCACCGGGGTGATCAGGGCAATGAAGGTGGCCGCGATGGAGAAATCCAGGCCCAGGTGTTCAAGGCCCGGAATGCTGCTGCCGAGCACAATGCCCGCCAGGGTGAACAGGTTCCAGGCGATGTAGAACGTCAGGCCCACACCCAGGGCGTACCAGCGGTTGAATTGCTGCTTGTCGTGCTGGCTGGTCAGGGCGAACAGCTCATCGGTGAGCAAGAAACCCAGGCCTGCACGCCAGCGCCCCGGCAATGGCGAAATCACCGAACGCATGCTCATCCCGTAAAGCAAATGCTGGGAGGTCAGCAACAGCGTGGTGAGCAGGATCGAAAAGATCCCGGCACCGCCCTTGAGCATGCCGATGGCCACCAGTTGCGCCGCACCGGCAAACACAATGCTCGACAGGCCCTGGCCTTGCAGGGGCGTGAGGTTGGCTTCGATGGCCATGGAACCGGCCAGCAAGCCCCAGGGCGCGGTGGCCAGGGACAGCGGCATGATCGCCGCAGCCCCGCGCAGAAAGGCGCTGCGCGGCATGAGTGAGTTGGGCATGACAGTCTACAGACAGGGAAAGACCTGAGACTTTGCCAGCTGTGGCGGCCAATGGCTTGAACAATCTTGCTCACTCAGACGCCTGCGTGCCATTCATCGGCTGCCCGCTTGATTCGCCTCGGTGGTAGCAACATGATGGCCCTGCATTTTTCATCGAGGCAGGCCCTTCATGATTTCAGCCGAAACCGACAGCGACGTTTACAAAACCCTGCTTGAGTCGACCAAAGCCATTCCCTGGCGCATCGACTGGAAAACCATGACCTTCAGCTACATCGGGCCACAGATCGAAGAACTGCTGGGCTGGAAGCAGCACAGCTGGGCCTCGGTCAATGACTGGGTCGAGCGCATGCACCCGGATGACCGCGACTACGTGATGGACTTCTGTGTCTCGCAATCGCGAGCCGGCATCGATCACGAGGCCGACTATCGCGCACTGACCGACAGCGGCGAGTACGTGTGGATCCGCGATGTGGTGCACGTGGTGCGCAAGGACGGCGAAGTCGAGGCGCTGGTGGGGTTCATGTTCGATATCAGCGAGCGCAAGAAAACCGAAGAGCACCTGATCCGCCTGCAAAAACAACTGGAGGAGTATTCCTTCCAGGACGGCTTGACCGGCATCGCCAACCGCCGCATGTTCGATACCGTGCTGGAGCGCGAGTGGAACTCGGCCCAGCGTACCGGCTTGCCGTTGTCGGTGATGGTGCTGGATATCGACTACTTCAAGCAGTACAACGACCACTACGGTCACATCAAGGGCGACGAATGCCTGCGCCGCGTCGCGCAAACCTTGTCCCTGGCGGCGAACCGGCCACGGGATTTCATCGCCCGGATCGGCGGTGAAGAGTTCGTCTGGCTGCTGCCGGAAACCGATGCCGAATCCGCACGGCTGGTGGCGCACAAATGCCTGCACCTGATTCGCCAGCAGCAGATCCCCCATGAATTCTCGAACGTGTCGAAACTGCTGAGTATCAGCCTCGGCGTCGGCACCACCCTGGCATCGATGCATGCCACGGCCCTGGAGTTCGTCGAGCAGGTCGATCATCTGCTCTACAAGGCCAAGCACAATGGCCGGATGCGCGCCGAGTTCGCTGATTTTCGTGATTGACAAAAGGCGCGCCGGCTTTTAAAACTGGGCGCCTCACTCAGGGTGTAAGCAAGTATGTCCGCAACCTTCAACTTCAACTTTTCCGTCATTGGCTTGATTGCCAAGGCGCAAGGTTGCGTTGCGCACGCCCTCAAATCGAAGAAACAGTCGCTCATGTGACCGGGGCGCGCTGTCCCGTCAGATGAGCTGACAGGACATTGAGCGCGACGGACCACACGCCCCTTGCTTACTCTCCTTTCATGCCCCTGACGGTGACGAAATCGGTCAACCATCAGGAGAAAAAAGCATGTCAGCGTTTCAGGGTATCTGGGTTCCACTGGTCACCCCCTTCCACAACGGCGCCATCGATTTCGTCGGCTTGCGCCGGCTGGTCAGCCATCTGCTGGAAAAAGGTGTCGACGGCCTCATCGTTTGCGGCACCACCGGCGAGCCGGCGGCGATGGGCAAACATGAACAACTGGCAGTGCTTGATGCGGTGCTGGAGTTGGTGCCGGCGCAACGGGTGGTCATGGGCCTGGCCGGCAACAACCTGACCGAGTTGTTGCAGTTCCAGAGCGAGATCCTCAAGCGCCCGGTGGCGGGCCTGCTGGTGCCGGCGCCGTATTACATCCGCCCGTCCCAGGCCGGCCTCGAAGCGTTTTTCCGCACGGTCGCCGATGCCTCCAGCGTGCCACTGATTCTCTACGACATTCCCTACCGTACCGGCGTGGCCTTCGAACAGGCGACCCTGCTCAACATCGTCGCCCACGAGCGGATCGTCGCGATCAAGGATTGCGGCGGTAACTTTTCCAACACCCTCGCCTTGCTCGATAGCGGCCATGTCGACGTGCTGTGCGGCGAAGACAACCAGATCTTCAATGCCCTGTGCCTGGGCGCCAAAGGCGCGATTGCCGCGTCGGCGCATGTCCATCCGGAACTGTTCGTGCAGTTGCACCGGCAGATTCGCGACAACCAATTGGCTGAAGGCCGCGCCACGTTTTTCCGTTTGCTGCCGCTGATCAACAGCCTGTTCCTGGAGCCCAACCCGGCCCCGGTGAAAACCGCGCTGGCCCTGCAAGGCTTGATCGGTGACGAACTGCGCGCACCGATGCAACGCAGCAGCGAATCGATGACCGAGCGTTTGCAAGGCGTGCTCAGGACATTGGATCGCGACAATCGATAGAGCGCCCGCCACCGGCCCGAGTACCATGGAGCGATTCGATCAGCCTTCAGGGGCACCGACATGCTGTACCGAATCGCCGCCGACGGGCTGATGCTGTTTCACCTGTCGTTCATTGTGTTTGTCGTGTTCGGCGGGCTGCTGGTGCTCAAATGGCGCCACCTGATCTGGTGGCACCCGCCCGCGGCGCTGTGGGGGATGGCGGTGGAATTCTTCCACCTGCCCTGCCCGCTGACCGACTGGGAAAACCGCATGCGCCAGGGGGCCGGGCAAACCGGCTATGGCGGTGGGTTCATCGAGCATTACATTTGGCCGGTGATTTACCCGGCGGGCCTGACGCCCGGCATTCAGCTGGGTTTGGGCAGCCTGGTGTTGGTGATCAATGTGTTGGTCTATCTTCGATTGATCAGGCAGTGGCGATTGCGGCGGGCAACCTGAGGCCAGGATCAAAAGATCGCAGCCTGCGGCAGCTCCTACACAGGGAACGGACCGATTTGCCTGACGCCTGAGCCTCAGTTGGCAATCACACTCATGTTGCGCCCACTGGCCTTGGCCACGTACAGCGCCTTGTCCGCCGCACCGATCAGGTCTTCGGAGCGAACTTGGGAAGTACCATTGCTGGCACACACGCCAATGCTGACGGTGACGGCGCCTTCCGGGCTGTCGCTGTGGGCAATAGCGGCCTGCAGCACCGCGCGACGGATTTTCTCCGCCACCAGGAATGCCCCCACGTAGTCGGTGCCGGGCAGCACCACCGCAAACTCCTCGCCACCATAACGGGCGGCCAGGTCACCGGGGCGCTTGATGTTGTCGGTGATGATCGCACCGACCTTGCGCAAACACTCATCACCGGCCAGGTGACCGTAGCGGTCATTGAACGGTTTGAAATGATCGACATCGATCATCAGCAGCGCCAGCTCGGTCTGGCTGCGCCGGGCACGGCCCATTTCGGCATCGATGAACGCGTCGAACTGACGCCGGTTGGCCAGCCCCGTCAGCGCGTCTTTCAGGGCCAGGCCCTCGAGGTTGCGATTGACCTCCAGCAGCTTGTCCTGGGTGTCCAGCAACTCGACCTGCACCAGGTTCTGCTGCTTCATCAACTTGATCAGCCGGAACCCCAGTACCCCGAGAACACTGAGCAACAGCGTGACGATGCCGGCGCTGAGCAGCGTTTCCTTGCGCCAACTGGCCAGCACTTCATCCTTGTTCAGCGCGACAAAAACGATCAGCGGATAACCCTCGACCCGGCGATAGCCCGTTACCCGCTCGACACCATCGATGACCGACGTGATCGTGGCCGTGCCCGCATCGCCCTTGGGCAACAACTGGGTGAACAACGGGCTCTTGGCGAGACTGCTGCCGATATCCGCCTCCTTGAAGGGTCGGCGAATGATAATGCTGGCGTTGTCGGCGATCAGGGTGATCACGCCGTTGCTGCCCATGTCGATGCTGTCGTAGAGCTGCAGGAAATGACTGAGGTAGATCGTCGCCAGTGCCACGCCAGCAAAACTGCCGTCGGGATGATTGAGCCGACGTGAAACCGTCATGATCCACTCGCCGCTCGAACGGCTCTTGATCGACGGCCCGATGTGCGGCCCTCGGCTGGGGTTGTCGCGATGGAAGATGAAGTATTCGCGGTCGGAATTGTTGACGCCGGTTTGGCCGGCGCCATTGGAATTGGCGAGCCACTGGCCGTTTTCGTCGAAAATGAACAAGCCATGGAGCTGGCTCAACTCACTGCGCTGGGCGTTGAGCAATGGCGGCAACCGGGATTGATCCACGCCGTCGTGTTCCAGGCGATCGACCAGCGTGAAGAGCAGCGTATCGGCCTGCTTGATCGTTGCCTGCGCTTGCGAAGCCAGGGTCTGTGCCAGGTTGGACATCACCACTTCCTTGTCATGCAGGTGGTACTGGCGTGAGCTCCAGGCTTCCCAGATCACGATAGCCACCATCGACAGGCACACCGCCACCAGCAAGGTCACCGCCGAGCGGACCTTGAGCCTTGGCACGACTGGCCGACGCATTTCAATTTGATCGTTGATCAATGGATGTCCCATGGTGCTCCCTGTGTCGATGACGGACGAACCTTCCTGATCGCCGTTTTTGCTCACTATGCCCGAGCCGGGCTCGTCATGATGTTAGCGCGGCGTCTGCTTTACCGCCTCCAGCCACGCCGGATCCAGCCGTGTCTGTTCGATTTCGATGCCCTGGGCTTGCATCCGTTCCTTGTGCTGGTCCATTTCGCGGATCAACTGGCCGTGGTCACTGGAGTTGCCATCGAGTTGATGCATCTGGTTCAAGCCCAAATGGTAGAAACGCAACAGCTTCATCGCAACCGGATCACCCCGCTCCACGGCCGCCGTTACATGATGCATGACATTGGTGATGCTCATCAGGCTGCGCTTGAGCTGCCAACTGTAGACCGCAGGCGCCATCCACGCCTGATGCCAGAACACCTTGCGCATCAGCACCACCATCGCCAGCACGGCAACGAACACGCCACCGACGTTGAAGCGCAGATTGTCGCCCGCCGGCGTGCCGAACAGCGCCACCGCCGCCGTGGACAGCAGCATCGCCAGCGCCAGGAAGATCAGGGCAATGATGACCGTGCTGCGCCGCGTCTGTTGCCGGTAGGTGTCAGCGTTCATCGGCTGGATTTCGAACATTGCGTCGGGTTTCCTGAGCTGAAAGGGTAAAAAGGGGGCTGAGGCAAAAAGACAGCGTGCCATTATCGCCTCTGCGAGGGATTTAGCTATGCTGGGGCTCCTTTTCATCTTTTCATCGTCAAGCGGGGGACATGGCGAGACCGCGCAGTTCGTGCCATCTTCTTTCATGAATACACATTATTCGGATGCCATTCGTAGTTGCTGTGTGAATGACATCGTTTTAAGGATCATTGAATGACCCAACGCCAAGTTATCAACGCCTCCGTCAGTCCAAAAGGCAGCCTGGAAACGCTCTCGCAACGGGAAGTCCAGCAATTGAGCGAGGCCGGTTCCGGCAGTACCTACACCCTCTTCCGCCAGTGCGCCCTGGCCATCCTCAACACCGGCGCCCATGTCGACAACGCCAAGACCATTCTGGAAGCCTACAAGGATTTCGAGATCCGCATTCACCAGCAGGACCGCGGCGTACGCCTGGAACTGCTGAACGCCCCGGCCGACGCCTTCGTCGACGGCGAAATGATCGCCAGCACCCGGGAAATGCTGTTCAGCGCCTTGCGTGACATCGTCTACACCGAAAACGAACTCGACAGCCAGCGCATCGACCTGAGCAACTCCCAGGGCATCAGCGACTACGTCTTCCACCTGCTGCGCAACGCCCGCACCCTGCGCCCCGGCGTCGAGCCGAAGATCGTGGTGTGCTGGGGCGGGCACTCGATCAACACCGAAGAATACAAATACACCAAGAAAGTCGGCCACGAACTGGGCCTGCGCAGCCTGGACATCTGCACCGGTTGCGGCCCCGGCGTGATGAAAGGCCCGATGAAAGGCGCGACCATCGCCCACGCCAAGCAACGCATCCACGGCGGCCGCTACCTGGGCCTGACCGAACCCGGCATCATCGCCGCCGAAGCGCCGAACCCGATCGTCAACGAACTGGTGATCCTGCCGGACATCGAAAAACGCCTGGAAGCCTTCGTCCGCGTCGGTCACGGCATCATCATCTTCCCGGGCGGCGCCGGTACGGCCGAGGAATTCCTGTACCTGCTGGGCATCCTGATGCACCCGGACAACGCAGGCCTGCCCTTCCCGGTCGTCCTCACCGGGCCGAAACATGCCGCTCCGTACCTGGAGCAACTGGACGCGTTCGTCGGCGCCACCCTGGGCGACGCCGCCAAGCAGCACTACCAGATCATCATCGATGACCCGGCCGAAGTGGCGCGCCAGATGACCCAGGGCCTCAAGGCGGTCAAGCAGTTCCGCCGCGAGCGCAACGACGCATTCCACTTCAACTGGCTGCTGAAAATCGACGAAGGCTTCCAGCGCCCGTTCGACCCGACCCACGAAAACATGGCCAACCTGAAACTGAGCCTCGACCTGCCCTCCCACGAACTGGCGGCCAACCTGCGCCGCGCGTTCTCCGGCATCGTCGCCGGCAACGTCAAGGACAAAGGCATCCGCCTGATCGAAGAGCACGGGCCCTACCAGATCCGTGGAGACGCGGCGATCATGCAACCGCTGGACCTGCTGCTCAAAGCCTTCGTCGCCCAGCACCGCATGAAACTGCCGGGCGGCGCGGCGTATGTGCCGTGTTATCGGGTAGTGGCTTAACCTTTCGGTGTAATAACGCCGACATGAGCTTTACCGTCGCGGACCGCAGTGAAAGCTGCGGTTCGCGTCACTCTATGGAAAGAAAAAAATGCGCCAACGTCATTCCGCCAGGCTGCTGGTGATCAATCCCTCGCAACAGGTTCTGCTGTTTCACTTCCGGCACAAAGGCGATGCCCTCGACGGCCAAAGCCACTGGGCGACACCCGGTGGCGGGCTTGAGCCGGGTGAATCCTTTGAGGCTGCGGCGGTTCGTGAATTGTTTGAAGAAACGGGTTTACTCATCGACACGGTGGGTCCGAGCGTTGCAGAGCGCAGTTTTCCGATGATGCTGCCAAGCGGCGAAACGGTGCTCTCGGTTGAACGGTATTTTGTGGTTCATACCGACAGTGAACACCTGTCCCGTGAGGGATGGACAGCTCACGAAGTCCGGGTCATGGCTGACCATAAGTGGTGGTCCGTAGCCGAACTGCGAGAGACCCGGGAAACGGTGTGGCCTGAGCACTTGATCAAGATGTTGGAAAGCGCCTGAAGCGTTCCGGCGTACATAAACCCTGTGGCGGGGGGGCTCGCCCCCGTTCGGCTGCGAAGCAGTCGTAAAACCATTCAGCGCGGTCGGCCTGAAAAACCTCATCGCCTGTTTTGGGGCCGCTACGCAGCCCAACGGGGGCAAGCCCCCTCGCCACAAAAACTCGGTGTTTAGTCCAGTGGGGCGACGTTATCCAGTGCGCGGTTGACCGCCAGGTCCGCCAGCATGATCACCTGCTGGATCCCCAACAACATGCTGCGTTGCGGACCATCCAGGAATGTTGCGAAATCACTGGCCATGACGCTCACCGACGCCAGCGATTCACAGGCATGGGTCAACAGGCTTTCGGTGTCGATGTTCGGTGCGATGGTGAACATCGTGCTGGGGTTGTGGGGGGCGTTGTTTTTGAGGATGGCGGGTTTTAGGTGGAGGCCGGATGCACGTTGGTTGGTATCGGCTTCTGATTCGGGGGGATTGGGTGTGGGTTTGACCATGACGAAGCTCCTTGATTGATGGAGCCGCCACAATTCGCTGCGAAACGAAGAAGGTGGCGGCCATACGCAGGTTCGCAGACCGGGAATCAAGGAACCCGGCAGACCCGAAAGTCTCCCGCGCACAGCCGCCATAACGCAAAACAGTGGGCGAACAAAAGCGCCAACTGCAAGGCAATGGTGGCGCTGAGCGCCTTGATTAACCTGGGCTGCGAAACCCGGTCGCTGAATTTGCAGCGATCGGGTAACGATAGAGTCAGGGGTCAAGGCCCACAAGCCGGCGGATTCTGGCGTAGTTGTAGGCAACGACGCAAGGTGGTGTAGCCTCACTCCTGGTCCTACAGCCTTGCCTGACATCCATAATTTCTGGCCATTTTGATGGTGTGAGGCAGAGGATTTTCGTTGGCTGTCAGGCCGCCTTCGCGAGCAAGCCCGCTCCCACAGGTGCTGAGTACAGTTCCAAGGAATTGGTCGGCTGTCAGGCCGTCTTCGCGGGCAAGCCCGCTCCCACAGGTGCCGAGTACAGCGCCAAGAAATTGGTCGGCTGTCAGGCCGTCTTCGCGAACAGGCTCGCTCCCACAGGTGCTGAGTACAGCTCCAAAAAATTGGTCGGCTGTCAGGCCGTCTTCGCGAACAGGCTCGCTCCCACAGGTGCCGAGTACAGTTCCAAAAAATTGGT
>NZ_JBWKZB010000045.1:0-49778 GCF_059424105.1 Pseudomonas sp. GW456-E7
CGGCAGCTCCTACAGATATTTTTTTATCTGTGTTCCCCCGGGATTCCGTGAAGAACCTTTTTTTTGGGGGGGGCACAAACGAAAGAGTCCGTGTGGGCACGGACTCTTGGGGGGGCTTTTGCGTCGGCGCTTGGGGTAAGTGCTACGCCGGTTCGACTTGCAGGGCGACCCGCTCGCGGCAAGGGCATTCGTCCATGTAGCGGTGTGCCTCGACCACCTCGGCAAACGGGAAGACCCGAGTCTTGAGTGGCAGCAGCACGCGGTCAGCGGTCAACTGGTTGATGTCGCGCAAGGCACGTTGCAGTGCGACCTGGTCCTGGATGATGCCCAGCTCCGGCTTGCCGGTGAAGTTGCCGATGCAGTGCACGAAGAACTGAATGTTCTTCTGGAACGCCGCGCAGGCCGGGAATGGCGTCTGGTTGCCACCTTGCAGGCCGTACAGCACCAGGCTGCCGCGAGGCGCCAGCACATCGCCCAGCAACGACATCTGAGGACCGCCCAAACCATCGAAGACCACATCCACACCGCGGTTATCGGTGATCTTGTTGATCCGTACCAGCAGATCTTCTTCCTCGGTAACGATGACTTTTTCGGCACCCAGCGACAACAGATACTCACGCTCCTCTGCTGACTTGGTTGCGGCAATCACTCGAACACCCAAGGCCTTGCCCAGCTGTACGAACGAAGGTCCGGCGCAATGGCTGGCGTCGGTCACCAGGGCGAATTGCCCGGGCTTGACCCGTGCCAGGTCGGCATAAGCAAAATAGGCGACCAACAGCGGCGTGTAATGCACGCTGGCTTCGATCGGGCTCAGTACGTCCGGGTAACGGGTCAGCGACGAGCGCGGCAGGACAATCAGTTCTCCGTAGACCGGATAGTCGTTCGGGCTTTGGGCCGGGAAACTGGCGACCTTGTCACCTATCGCCAGGTCATCCACACCTTCTCCGACAGCCGTGACGATACCGGCCATTTCCTGGCCAAGGCCGGAAGGCAGACGGGCGCGGGACGACGCCAGGTTCTGGCGCCAGAGCGTGTCATACCAACTAATGCCGATCGCTTCGACGCGCACCTGCACTTCGCCCGGTGCAGGCAGAGCCGCCGCATGCTCTTCGCATTTGAGCACCTCGGCTGGACCAAACTTGTGAAAACGAATCGTGCGGGACATCGCAAACCTCGCCAATTGAACCTCTAATGCCTTGAACTCTAGCTGGGCTTTCAACCCAACACTATCAGTGGGTATTAATAGTCGACATGCCTGTCATTGATTCCGCAGGGGCGGCGACATTGTGAAATGCCGCAAGAAACCGAAGCCACCTTTGCAGGAAATCTGAATTACCCGGTGCAGAGTACCAGCCTTTCCCCGTAATATTCCTGCTGGCCATTGTTCTCATATGGCCGCCCACGTCAAGTTTGCTGACTCTGCCAGGACTCCAGATGAATCGTAATGACCTGCGTCGTGTCGACCTGAACCTGTTGATCGTTTTTGAAACATTGATGCACGAACGCAGCGTGACCCGTGCTGCGGAAAAACTCTTCCTCGGCCAGCCGGCCATCAGCGCGGCGCTCTCGCGCCTGCGCGGGTTGTTCGATGACCCTTTGTTTGTGCGTACCGGCCGCAGCATGGAGCCGTCCGCCCGGGCGATCGAGATCTTCGCCCTGCTCTCGCCGGCACTGGATTCGATTTCCACCGCGGTCAGCCGTGCGGCCGAGTTCGATCCTGCCACAAGTACCGCCGTGTTCCGCATCGGCCTTTCGGACGACGTCGAATTCGCCTTGCTGCCCATGCTGCTCAAGCGCCTGCGCGCCGAATCGCCGGGGATCGTGCTGGTGGTGCGTCGGGTCAACTACATCCTGATGCCAGGGTTGCTGGCCTCCGGCGAGATCTCCATCGGCGTCAGCTACACCACCGACCTGCCGGCCAACGCCAAGCGCAAGGTACTGCGCCGCAGCCAGCCCAAGCTGTTGCGCGCCGACACCGTGCCGGGGCCATTGAGCCTGGATGATTACTGCGCGCGCCCCCATGCACTGGTGTCGTTCGCCGGCGACCTCAGCGGCTTCATAGATGAAGAACTGGAAAAGCTCGGACGCAAACGTCATGTGGTGCTCGCGGTGCCGCAGTTCAATGGCCTTAGCACCTTGCTGGCCGGCACTGACATCGTCGCAACCGTGCCGGACTACACGGCCGACGCGCTGACGGCCGCCGGCGGTGTGCGCGCGGAAGATCCACCGTTGCCGGTGCGCAGTTTTGAACTGCACATGGCGTGGCGCGGGTCGCAGGACAATGATCCGGGGGAGCGCTGGTTGCGGTCGCGGATTCAGATGTTCTTTGGGGATCCGGATAGTCTCTGAGAAGGCGGCGCAAGCCTGAATGAAAGCGGGCGCCCTGACTGGCGCCCGTTTTGTTGTAGCGAGTGGCATGACCGGCATCGGGTGCACCGACGTCTAACCGGGGAAGATCAGCAAAAGAATTTCGTATACCCTAGCGCTATCTCACTCCAAATGACCGCCGCCGTGAACCTACCCAAACTCAACGCACCCGACCTTGGTAACACGCCTTCGACTTCGGAAATCATCACCCGCCATCTGCGGGATGCGATTGTCGCCGGGCATTTTGCCGAGGATGAGCCGATCCGCCAGGACGACATCGCCCGCCAGTTCAATGTCAGCAAGATCCCGGTGCGCGAAGCCCTCAAGCGCCTGGAGGCCGAAGGGTTGGTGATGTTCCAGCGCAATCGCGGGGCGATGGTCACGCGGGTTTCCGATGCGGAGCTGGCGCAAATGTTCGAAGTGCGGATGTTGCTGGAGGACAAGATTCTGCGCCTGGCCATTCCGAACATGACCGAAGAAACCTTCGCCCGTGCCGAGCGCATCTGTCAGGAGTTCGTCGGCGAGGACGACGTGGGGCGCTGGGCCGAGCTCAACTGGGAGCTGCACTCCTGCCTGTACGAGCCAGCGCAGCGACCGTTCCTGGTGAGTCTGATCCGTTCGGTCAACGACAAGCTGGAGCGTTATCTACGCATGCAGATGAGCTTGTCGGCCGGTAAGGAACGGGCCGATCACGAACATCGCGAGATCCTGGCGGCCTGCCGCGCCGGGGATGTGGACCTGGCGGTGAAGCTTCTGGACGAGCACATTGCCGGCGTCTGCACGACCCTGTTCGAGCACCTGCCCCACAGCCACTGACAGCGACGGATGCTGTGCCGATTTCGTCATCGACACAGACTAAATCCATCAAGCCGACGCCCCGCCGCACGGGCCACTCTTGCGTTCACTCAACCGAATGGACGTGGCCCTCCCATGAAACGCATCTCAGTGATCGACTCCCACACCGGCGGCGAACCGACCCGCCTGGTGACCGCCGGCTTTCCTGACCTGGGCACCGGCAGCATGGCCGAACGGCGCCAGGTATTGGCCGAACAGCATGATCAATGGCGCGCCGCCTGTATGCTGGAACCACGGGGCAGTGACGTACTGGTGGGCGCCCTGCTCTGCGCGCCGGTGGACCCTGGTGCCTGTGCCGGGGTGATTTTCTTCAACAACACCGGTTATCTGGGCATGTGCGGCCATGGCACCATCGGCCTGGTGGCGTCGTTGGCGCACCTGGGCAAGATCGGCCCCGGCGTGCACAGCATCGAAACGCCGGTGGGCACGGTGCAGGCCACCCTGCACGAAGACCATTCGGTGAGTGTGCGCAACGTGCCAGCCTACCGTTATCGCAAGGCGCTGGCGGTGCAGGTGCCGGGCATCGGCCAAGTGGTCGGTGATATCGCTTGGGGCGGCAACTGGTTTTTCCTGGTCGCCGAGCACGGCCTGCGGGTGGCCGGCGACAACCTCGAAGCGCTGACCGCTTACACCTTCGCCGTGCAGCAGGCACTGGAAGCCCAAGGCATTCGCGGTGAAGACGGCGGCTTGATCGATCACGTCGAGTTGTTCGCCGACGACGATCACGCCGACAGCCGCAACTTCGTGCTCTGCCCCGGCAAAGCCTACGACCGTTCGCCCTGCGGCACCGGCACCAGCGCCAAACTGGCATGCCTGGCGGCCGACGACAAGTTGCAACCGGGGCAGATCTGGCGCCAGGCCAGCGTCATCGGCAGCGAGTTCGAGGGTTCCTACGAACTGCAGGGTGAGCGCATCGTGCCGACCATTCGTGGTCGCGCGTTCATCAGTGCCGAGGCGAGCCTGATCATCGAACAGGACGACCCGTTCGCCTGGGGCATTCGTCCATGAACGAGGGCCAGGTGGCCGATGTGATCGTGATCGGCGCCGGCATTATCGGCGCCGCCTGTGCCCAGGCGCTGGCCCGTCGCGGCTTGCAGGTGCTGGTACTGGACGCTGGCCTGCACGGGGCCACGGCCGCCGGCATGGGCCACTTGCTGGTACTCGACGACAACCCCGCCGAACTGGCCCTGAGTCAATATTCGTTGCAGCGCTGGCGCGAACTGGGCGCGGACCTGCCCGGCAGCTGTGCCTACCGCTGCAACGGCACGCTGTGGCTGGCGGCCAATGCCGAAGAAATGGCGGTGGCCCACAGCAAATTCCTGAACCTGCAAGCCCAGGGCGTGGCTTGCGAACTGATCGGCGCCAATGCCTTGCGCCAGCGCGAACCGGAACTGCGCGAAGGACTGGAAGGCGGCTTGCTGATCAATGGCGACGGCATTCTATACGCCCCGGCGACGGCCGGATGGATGCTCGAAACACCGAACATCCGCCAGCGCCGGGCGCGGGTCAATGCGGTCGATGGCAACCGCGTCTGCCTCGATGATGGTCGTTGGTTGAGTGCCGATGCCGTGGTGTTGGCCAACGGTATTCAAGCCAACGAGCTGTGCCCGGAATTGCCCATCGAGCCGAAAAAAGGCCACTTGCTGATCACTGACCGCTACCCCGGCAGCGTCACCCATACCCTGGTGGAACTGGGTTACGTCACCAGTGCCCACAACGCCACGGGGCCGTCGACCGCCTGCAATATCCAGCCGCGCCCCACCGGGCAACTGTTCATCGGGGCCTCGCGGCAATTCGCAACCACCGACCCGCAGGTCGAAGGCTGGATGCTCGCGAAGATGCTCAAGCGTGCCGCCGAGTACATGCCGGGGCTGGCCCGGCTCAATGGCATCCGTGCCTGGACCGGTTTCCGCGCCGCCAGCCCCGACGGCTTGCCGCTGGTGGGCCAGCATCCACAACATCAAGGCTTGTGGCTGGCAGTCGGTCATGAAGGACTGGGCGTAACCACCGCCCCCGGCACCGCTGATTTACTGGTGGCGCAACTGTTCAACGAAACCCCGCCACTGGCCGCACAACCTTATCTGCCCCAGCGTTTTCTCGGAGAACCGGTCTATGCCTGAATTGTTGCTGGACGGCCACGCCCTGAAAGTCGCCGAAGGCACCAGCGTCGCCGCTGCCCTGAGTTTGGCCAGTGACGGATGCACGCGCACCTCGGTCAGCGGTCAGCGCCGTGCGCCACTGTGCGGCATGGGCATTTGCCAGGAATGCCGGGTGACCATCAATGGCCGGCGTCGCCTGGCTTGCCAGACCCTGTGCCGTGACGGCATGCAGGTGGAGACTCGCCCATGAATGAGTACGCTGATCTGTTGATCATTGGCGCGGGCCCTGCCGGGATGAGCGCCGCCCTTGCCGCCGCCCCCAGCGGCGCCCGCATTGTCATGCTCGACGACAACCCACTGCCGGGCGGGCAAATCTGGCGCGACGGACCTCAAGCCAACGTACCCGGTCAGGCCCGGCGCCTGCGCGAGCGTCTGGCGTCGTGCGACAACATCCGCCATCACGCCGGTACTCGGGTGATCGCCGAGCCCGGCGCGAAACAACTGCTGGTGGAAGATGACGACCATGGCTGGCTGATCAGCTACGACAAACTGATTCTGTGCACCGGCGCCCGTGAATTACTGCTGCCCTTCCCCGGCTGGACCCTGCCGGGTGTCACCGGTGCGGGTGGTTTGCAGGCGCTGATCAAGGCGGGTTTGCCGGTGCAGGACGAGCGCGTGGTGATTGCCGGCAGCGGCCCGCTGTTACTGGCCAGTGCCGCCACCGCCAAACAGCATGGCGCGCAAGTGCAACGCATCGCCGAACAAGCCAGCCGCAGCGCCGTCGCCGGTTTCGCCGCGCAACTGCCGCGCTGGCCCGGCAAATGGCTGCAATCGTTCAGCCTGTTCGACCACCGCTACCGCACTGCCACCCACGTATTGGCGGCGCTTGGCACCGACCGAGTGGAAGGCGTGCGCCTGCAACAACAAGGCAACATCGTTGAGTTGGAATGTGATCGGCTGGCCTGTGGATTCGGGTTGATTCCGAACATCCAGTTGGGTCAGGCACTGGGTTGCGCCATCGAAGATCAAGCCATCGCGGTGGATGCCTGGCAGGCCAGCAATCGCGCCGATCATTATGCGGCGGGCGAATGCACAGGGTTCGGCGGCAGTGAGCTGGCCTTGGTGGAAGGTGCGATTGCCGGCCACGCTGCGGTCGGCAATCTGCAAGCCGCCAGGCAATTGTGGCCGCGCCGGGCGCGCTGGCAGGGTTTTGCCAAGGCGCTGAACAGCGCGTTCGCCCTCGACCCGCGACTCAAGTCCCTGGCCCAACCCGACACCCTGGTTTGCCGCTGCGAAGACGTGCCCTACGCGGCATTGACCGGTCACTCTGACTGGCGCGTAGCCAAACTCGCCAGTCGCTGTGGCATGGGCGCCTGCCAGGGTCGGGTGTGTGGCGGCGCAGTGCAGCATTTGTTTGGTTGGCAGTCCTCGGCACCGCGCCCACCCTTCAGCCCGGCGCGGATCGAAACCTTGATGTCCCTGGACGATACCCCGCCGGCGTGATGACCACGCCTGGGGTTTCGGCCACGCTGCCGAGTCTCTATGATCCCGGGGGTCACCCTCAGACTCCCGGCGCCATGTATCCATCGCTCACCACCTTCAAACCTTGCGATCTGCCGACGCTGCTGAACAGCCTTCAGCCCATCGCGCCGTTGCTCGATACCTTGTCGGACGTGGTGTTTTTCATCAAGGACTGCGAGGCCCGCTACGCCTTCGTCAACCAGACCCTGGCCCGGCGTTGTGGTTTCAAACACAGGGACGAGCTGCTGGGGCGCACCGCCGAAATGGTCTTCCCGGAACGCTTCGGTCCGCTGTACACCGAGCAGGATCGGCGAGTGCTGTCCAGTGGTCGCCAACTGGCCGATCAGCTGGAGTTGCATTTGTATTATGGCAATCAGCCGATCTGGTGCCTGACCCACAAACTCGCCCTGAAGGATGAGCAGGGTCGGATCGTGGGCCTGGCCGGTATCTCCCGCGACCTGCAATCACCGCAGTCGAACCATCCGGCTTTCCAGAAACTCGCCGCCGTGGATGCCCATATCCGCCGCCACTTCGCCCGCTCCATCAGCCTCGCCGAACTGACTGCGATCGCTGGCTATTCCGTGGCGCAATTGGAGCGGCACTGCAAACGGGTGTTCCAGCTCACCCCACGGCAAATGATTCACAAGGCGCGCCTGGAAGAAGGTTCGCGGTTGTTACTGCACACCGAGTTGCCGATTACCGAGATTGCCTTGCGCTGTGGTTACACCGACCACAGTGCCTTCAGCCGGCAGTTTCGGGCGCTGACCAGTTTGTCGCCGAGTCAGTATCGCGATAATCAGCGTTAGGCGGGTGATGAAGAGTGTTCTTCCGGGCCTCATCGCGAGCAAGCTCGCTCCCACAGGGGATCGCATTTACCTTGCGCGATGAGGCCAGCCCATCCACCACAAAACCTGCCATGAACCGATAAGCAGGCACGCACGGCTCACCTGCCAGTGTTCCTTAAAGGTGCGTCCACGCTACCGCTGCTCCCATACGTAACACCTGTCCTCACTGCCTTGGCGTCACCTCGCTACGGGTTGCACCGCTACAAAACCTCTACGCCAAGGCCTGACAACTAATTCCCCCCTAGGACTGGAAATAGGCACGTTGATTGCTATTGTTAATATCGTATACGAAATCCCCAATACGATATTCAACAGCACTTCACATCAACGAGGCCTCTATGAAAAACCCCGCATTTGCCGTAGCCCTCAGCGCTGTTCTCGGTACCTCCTTTATCGCCACTGCCCAGGCCGACAAGCTCGACGACATCATCGGTTCGGGCAAGCTGCGCTGCGCCGTGACCCTGGACTTCCCGCCCATGGGCTTTCGCGATGCCAGCAACTCGCCGGCCGGCTTCGATGTGGACTATTGCCGCGACCTGGCGAAGATCCTCGGGGTCGAGGCCGAAGTGGTGGAAACGCCGTTCCCGGATCGTATTCCGGCACTGGTCTCCGGCCGGGCTGACGTGATCGTCGCGTCCACCTCCGACACCCTCGAACGCGCCAAGACCGTTGGCCTCACCGTGCCCTACTTTGCCTTCCAGATGGTGGTGCTGACCCGCGACGACACCGGCATCAACGACTTCGACGACCTCAAGGGCAAAGCAGTGGGCAACACCAGCGGCACCTATGAGGCCATCGCCCTGGAGAAAGACGTGAAGAACTGGGGCTCGGGCAGTTTCCGAGCCTACCAGTCGCAGAACGATACCCTGCTGGCCGTCACCCAAGGCCACATCGATGCCACCGTGGTCACCAACACCGTGGCCGCCGCCACCCTCAAGTCGGGCAAATACAAAAACCTGAAAGTCGCCGGTAACGCCCCTTACGTCATCGACTACGTGTCCCTGGGCGCCAAGCGCAGCGAGTACGGCCTGCTCAACTACCTCAACCTGTTCGTCAACCAACAGGTGCGCACCGGTCGCTACAAGGAGCTGTTCGTTAAATGGGTCGGCACCGAGATCTCGCCGACCAACCTGACCGTGCCTCAGGTCTACTACTGAGATGTCCGGCATGCCTAGGCCAATGTCTCTGACCGGGCGCAGCCTGGTGGCGGGTGCTGCGCAAAGCGCCCTGCTGTTCGCCGATGTCGGCTTGAGTTTCTGGGGCGGAGTCGATCCCTGCACGGGTGAAGTCATCGACCGCCATCACCCGCTCAGCGGCCAACACCTGGCCGGCCGCGTGCTGGCGATTCCCAGTGGCCGCGGCTCGTGCACCGGCAGCAGTGTATTGATGGAACTGATCAGCAACGGCCATGCACCGGCGGCCTTGGTGCTGGCCGAAGCCGACGAGATCCTGACCTTGGGCGTGCTGGTGGCGCAAACCATTTTTGCCCGTTCCCTGCCGGTGCTGTGCATCGGTCGGGAGGCCTTCGCCGCCTTGCGCGGCCAGGCCTTCGCCCGGGTCGAAAATGCAACGCTGAGCCTGTTCGATCACCTGCCGGGCGACGCCTGGCAGGCGCTCGACAGCCCATTACCAGACACCGACAGCACTGCCTCGATCAGGCTCACCGAGCACGATCGGGCGCTGCTCGATGGCCGGCATGGCAAGGCCGCGCAAATGGCCATGCAGATCGTCCTGCGTATGGCCGAACTGCAGGGTGCCGAGCACTTGGTGGATGTCACTCAAGCACACATCGACGGCTGCATTTACACGGGACCGGCGAGCCTGCGCTTTGCCGGGCAACTGGTGCAATGGGGAGCAAAAGTACGAGTGCCCACCACCCTCAATTCAATTTCCGTCGACCAGCGCCGTTGGCGCGAACTGGGTATCGACCCGGCACTGGGTGAACCGGCCAGTGCCTTGGGCGATGCCTATATGGCGATGGGCGCACAGCTCAGTTTCACCTGCGCGCCGTACCTGCTCGACACTGCACCGAAGGCTGGCGAGCAAATCGTCTGGGCGGAATCCAACGCAGTGGTCTACGCCAACAGCGTGCTCGGTGCACGCACCCTGAAATACCCGGATTACCTGGACATCTGCATCGCCCTCACCGGTCGCGCCCCGCTGATCGGCTGCCACCTGGACGCGCCACGCAAGGCCCGGTTGCAGATCGAGTTGCCCGCACTCGGTGAACTGGACGATGCCTTCTACCCGCTGCTGGGTTACCACATTGGTGCCCTGGCCGGCAGTCGCGTGCCGCTGGTGCTGGGACTGGAAAAACGCAAGCCGAGCCTGGACGACCTCAAAGCCTTTGGCGCGGCCTTCGCCACCACCTCTGCGGCGCCACTGTTCCACATCGCCGGGGTCACGCCGGAGGCCATTGACCCGGCGCAGGTGCTGGATGCGGACATTTCCATTGCCGTGGAAAAAATCCGCCTGAAGGACCTGCTGCGCAGTTGGCGCGAACTCAACAGTGCTCGCGATAACCGGGTGGATGTGGTGTCGCTGGGTAACCCGCACTTTTCCCTCAGCGAGTTCGCTCACCTGGCGCAACTGTGCCGGGGACGACAAAGACACCCGGATGTGGTGCTTGCCATCACCTGCGGCCGTGCCGTGTTGGAGCAGGCCCGCGAGGCCGGGCACATCGCCGTGATCCAAGCGTTTGGCGCGACCCTGGTCACCGACACCTGCTGGTGCATGCTCGGCGAACCCGTAATCCCCCTGGCGGCTAAAACCCTGATGACCAACTCGGGCAAATACGCCCACTACGCACCGGGCCTGGTCGGCCGCAAGGTGCACTTCGCCAGCCTTGCCGAATGCGTCGACGCGGCCTGCACCGCAACGGCCAGCGGACGTTTGCCGGCCTGGCTACAACCTGCTGCCCTACTGGAGAGCCCTGCGCATGTTTGACTACAGCTTCCAATGGCGCTCCGCCCTGCGCGCCCTGCCGGACATGCTTGCCGGTGCCATCGTCACCTTCGAAACCGCCGCGCTGTCGATGATCTTCGGCGTGCTGATCGCCCTGGCCCTGACAGTGATGCGCGAGGCCAAACACCCGTTACTGCGCGGGTTCGGCAACGGTTGGGTGTCGATTGCCCGCAACACCCCGTCGCTGTTCCAGATCTACATCCTCTACTTCGGCCTCGGCTCGCTGAACCTGCACGTCAGTTCCTGGTTCGCCCTGCTGGCCGGGATCACCTTCAACAATGCCGGGTATCTGGCGGAGAACTTTCGCGGCGGCCTCAAGGCCGTGCCTGACACGCAGGTGCGTGCGGCGCGTTCCCTCGGCATGAGTGCCTTCCAGGCCTACCGCATGATCATCGTCCCGCAACTGCTGCGGATCGTGTTCTACCCGCTGACCAATCAGATGGTCTGGGCGGTGTTGATGACGTCGCTGGGGGTGATCGTCGGGCTAAACAATGACCTGACCGGTGTGACCCAGGAATACAACGTCAAAACCTTCCGCACCTTCGAGTATTTCGCCATCGCAGCGGTGCTGTATTACTTGATTGCCAAGGCGATCGTCGCGGCAGCCCGGCTGATGGCCTGGCGGTTGTTCCGTTACTGAGGAGCTGTCCATGTTTTCCACCGATTTTTCCTCGAATGACCTGATGTTCCTGCTCAACGGTGCGTGGGTCACGATGCAACTGACGTTCTGGTCGATCATTCTCGGTTCCTTGGCCGGGTTGTTCTTCGGCCTGCTGCGGGCCTTGTTGCCACGGGCCAGCCAGCCGCTGGCCTGGGTGCTGGACGTGTTTCGCAGCGTGCCGTTGCTGATCCAGTTCGTATTGTTCAACTCACTCAAAAGCATCATCGGCCTGAACATCAGCGCCTTCAGCGTCGGCTGCATTGTGTTGGGGGTTTACGCTGCGGCGTACTTCACCGAGATCGTGCGTGCCGGCGTGCTGGCGGTGCCGTTCACCGTGCGCCGGGCCAGCCGTTCGCTGGGGCTGAGCTTCTTGCAGGACTTGCGCTGGATCGTCCTGCCGATGGCCACTCGGGTAGCGTTCCCCGGCTGGCTGAACCTGGTGCTCGGTGTAATGAAAGACACCGCCCTGGTGATGTGGATCGGCATCGTCGAACTGCTGCGCGCCTCGCAAACCATCGTCACCCGCATCCAGGAACCGTTGCTGGTGCTGTGCATCGCGGGCCTTATCTACTACGTCATGAGCCTGGTGGTCGCACGCCTGGGCGCTCGTCTGGAAAGAAGGTGGCAAGAAAATGATTGAGATCGACAACGTACATAAATCCTTCGGCAACCTCGAAGTGGTCAAGGGCGTCAACCTGACGGTGAACAAGGGCGAAGTGGTGTCGATCATCGGCGGCTCCGGCTCCGGCAAATCGACCTTGCTGATGTGCATCAACGGCCTGGAACCGATCCAGAAAGGCAACATCCGCGTTGACGGCGTCGAGGTCCATCACAGCGCCACCGACCTCAATCGCCTGCGGCAGAAGATTGGCATTGTGTTCCAGCAATGGAATGCCTTCCCGCACCTGACGGTGCTGGAAAACGTCATGCTCGCTCCGCGCAAAGTGCTGGGCAAAAGCAAGGCTGAGGCTGAAGAGCTAGCGGTGAAGCAACTGACCCACGTCGGCCTGGGCGACAAGCTCAAGACTTTCCCTGGCAAGCTGTCCGGTGGACAGCAACAACGCATGGCCATCGCCCGCGCCCTGGCGATGTCACCGGACTACATGCTGTTTGACGAAGCCACCTCGGCCCTCGACCCGCAGTTGGTCGGTGAAGTGCTGGACACCATGCGCATGCTCGCCGAAGACGGCATGACCATGGTGTTGGTGACCCACGAAATCCGCTTTGCCCGGGACGTGTCCGACCGTGTGGCGTTCTTCCGCAATGGCCTGGTGCATGAGATTGGCTCGCCGGATCAGGTGATTGGCAATCCGGTGCATGCAGAAACTGCAGCGTTTCTGAAATCGGTGAAATAGCGACTGGCCTCATCGCGAGCAAGCTCGCTCCCACAGGTTTTGTGTACACCACTCATTCCTGTGGGAGCGAGCTTGCTCGCGATGAGGCCTTCACAGACAAAACAAGGAGCAAACCATGCGTTCATCAAAAGTCATTCATGTAGTCAGCTGCCACGCCGAAGGCGAAGTCGGCGACGTGATCGTCGGCGGTGTCGCCCCGCCGCCCGGCGCCACAGTGTGGGAACAGTCGCGCTGGATCGCCCGGGACGAAACCCTGCGCAACTTCGTCCTCAACGAACCCCGCGGCGGGGTGTTCCGCCACGTCAACCTGCTGGTCCCGGCCAAGGACCCACGGGCGCAGATGGCCTGGATCATCATGGAACCGGCGGACACCCCGCCGATGTCCGGCTCCAACTCGTTGTGCGTCGCCACCGTATTGCTCGACAGCGGCATCCTGCCCATGACCGAGCCGCAAACCCGCCTGGTGCTGGAAGCGCCCGGAGGCCTGATCGAAGCCGTGGCCGACTGCCGCGATGGCAAGGTGCAACGAGTGGAAGTGAAAAACGTGCCGTCCTTCGCTGATCGCCTGGATGCGTGGATTGAAGTCGAAGGCATCGGCTCGCTGAAGGTTGACACCGCTTACGGTGGCGACAGTTTTGTGATTGCCGATGCCCAAGGCCTGGGTTTCTCCATCCGCCCGGATGAAGCGGCCGATCTGGTCGCGGTCGGGCTGAAAATCACTCGAGCGGCCAACGAACAACTGGGCTTCGTGCATCCGCTGAATCCCGAGTGGTCGCACATTTCCTTCTGCCAGATCGCCGCGCCCATCGTCCATGAGAACGGCATCGCCACCGGCGCCAATGCGGTGGTGATTCAGCCGGGCAAGATCGACCGCTCCCCCACCGGCACGGGTTGCTCGGCGCGCATGGCGGTGTTGCAAGCCAAAGGCTTGATGCAGGTTGGCGAGCGCTTTGTCGGCCGTTCGATTATCGGCTCGGAGTTCCACTGCCGCATTGATTCGCTGACCGAAGTCGCCGGCCGCGCCGCGATTTACCCGTGCATTTCCGGCCGGGCGTGGATCACCGGCACCCATCAATTGCTGCTCGACCCAAGCGATCCGTGGCCACAAGGCTATCGCCTGTCCGACACCTGGCCCGGCGCCTGATCACGCAATCCCTGCCCCCCAGACCAACGGCCAGTAAAAACCCCTGAAAAACCAAAAAAAGCACTAGCCGAGCATTGTCATTTTAAATATCGTATACGAAATACAATTAACGAACCGGAGGTAACAATGAGCAAGCGCATTAACTGGAGTGGCGTCTTCCCAGCGGTGACCACTCAATTCAACGATGACTTCTCCATCAACCTGGAAAAAACCCATCAGGTGATTTCCAACGTGATCCGCGACGGCGTGTCTGGCCTGGTGGTCTGCGGCTCGGTGGGTGAAAACACCTCGCTGAGCGCCGAAGAAAAAATCGCCGTGACTGAAGTCGCTGTCGATGCCGCCCGTGGCCGCGTACCGGTGATTTGCGGCGTGGCCGAGTTCACCAGCCTACAAGCGGCCAAGGTCGCCAATGCCGTACGCCGGGTCGGCGTCGATGGCGTGATGCTGATGCCGGCGCTGGTCTACGGTTCCAAGCCGTTCGAAACCGCCGAGCATTACCGCTACGTGGCGAAAAACGCCGACGTGCCGCTGATGGTCTACAACAATCCACCTATCTATAAGAACGACGTCACCCCGGACATCCTGATTTCCCTGGCCGACTGCGACAACGTGGTGTGCTTCAAGGATTCTTCCGGCGACACCCGCCGCTTCATCGACGTGCGCAACGAAGTCGGTGACCGTTTCGTGTTGTTCGCCGGCCTCGACGACGTGGTGCTGGAAAGCATCGCCGTGGGTGCCGAAGGTTGGGTCTCGGGCATGTCCAACGTGTTCCCGAAAGAAGGCGAAACCATCTTCCGCCTGGCCAAGGCCGGTCGTTTCGCCGAAGCCATGCCGATCTACGAATGGCTGATGCCGATCCTGCACCTCGATGCCCGTGCCGACCTGGTGCAGTGCATCAAGCTGTGTGAAGCCATTGCCGGTCGCGGCAGCGCCTTGACCCGTCCGCCACGCCTGGCCCTGCCGGAAGCCGACCGCGTATTCGTCGAGCAGATCATGGCCAAGGCGTTGGCCAACCGCCCGGAACTGCCGGACGTCGGTCTCTGAGTGATTGCCGGGCGGGCCTTTACCGGCCCCGCCCGGCTGCCCGTTTTTTGCGTCTCAACAAGGTACGTCAGCATGTCGAATCCTCAACACACGCAAAGCGCAACCACACCCTCGGGACTCAAACGCGTGGTGGCTGCCGCCATGGCTGGCACCGTCGCCGAATGGTATGAATTCTTTCTCTACGGCACCGCCTCGGCATTGGTTTTTGGCAAGCTGTTCTTCCGCCAGACCGACAGCCCCATCGACGGCATCATTGCCGCCTTCGCCTTGTACGCGGTCGGCTTTCTCGCCCGGCCGTTAGGCGGCTTGGTGTTCGGTCACTACGGTGACAAATTCGGCCGCAAACGCCTGCTGCAACTGAGCCTGGTAGTGGTCGGCATCACCACCTTCCTGATGGGTTGCCTGCCTGGCTTCGACCAGATCGGTTACGCAGCACCGGTGCTACTGGTGCTGTTGCGGTTGATCCAGGGCTTCGCTTTCGGTGGCGAATGGGGCGGCGCGATTCTGCTGGTGTCCGAACACTGCCCGGACAATCGTCGGGGCTTCTGGGCCAGTTGGCCGCAAGCCGGGGTGCCGGCCGGCAACCTGGTGGCCACGCTCGCCCTGCTGCTGTTGTCGTCGAACCTGTCAGAGCAACAGTTCCTTGCCTGGGGCTGGCGCGTGGCGTTCTGGTTCTCGGCAGTAGTCGTGTTGATCGGTTACTGGATTCGCACCAGCGTCGATGACGCGCCGATCTTCAAGGAAGCCCAGGCCCGTCAGGCCCAGACCAATCAGCAACAGCTCGGTGTGGTGGAAGTGCTGCGCCATCACTGGCGTTCGGTGCTGGTGGGAATCGGTGCACGCTTTGCCGAGAACATCCTCTACTACACCGTAGTGACGTTCTCGATTACCTATCTGAAACTGGTGGTGCACAAGGACACTTCGCAAATTCTGCTGCTGATGTTCGGCGCGCACCTGGTGCACTTTTTCCTGATTCCCCTGATGGGCTATCTGTCGGACATCATCGGGCGCAAGCCGGTGTACCTGACCGGCGCGGTGCTCACAGCGTTCTGGGGTTTCATCGGTTTCCCGATGATGGACACCGGCAACAACTGGCTGATCATGGCCGCCATCACCCTGGGCCTGGCCATCGAGTCGATGACTTATGCGCCTTACTCGGCGCTGATGGCTGAATTGTTCCCGACCCACGTACGCTACACCGCTCTGTCCCTGTGCTACCAGGTGGCGCCGATCTTCGCCGGTTCCCTGGCACCGCTGATCGCCATCACCTTGCTCAACAAGTACCAAAGCTCAACTCCGATCGCCTGGTATCTGGTGGGCGCCGCGCTGATTTCCGTGGTGGCTGTCGGCCTGACCCGCGAGACCCGTGGCAAGTCATTGCGCCAGGTGGATGCCGAGTCGGCGGCGCGGGTTGCGGCGCTGGACCCAGCCCCGACTAGCCCACGCCGGGCCGATTCTCTGGCGTAGGAGCGAGCTTGCTCGCGATGGACGTCAACGATAACGCGGGGAACCTGATACCCCGCGGCGTCTTTGATTTCATCGCGAGCAAGCTCGCTCCCACAGAGGTTTTGTGTTGCTACCCCATTTTTTCGACAGGAGCTTTTTTGATGTCTGAGATCCTTGGCCACAACTATATCGGCGGAGCGCGCAGCGCCGCTGGCGGCATCATCCTGAACAGCCATGACGCCAGCACCGGCGAAGCACTGCCCTACTCTTTCATGCAAGCCACCGCGCAAGAAGTCGACGCGGCCGCCCAGGCCGCTGCGGCCGCCTATCCAGACTTTCGTAATTTGCCGGCGACGCGCCGGGCGCAATTCCTTGAAGCCATCGCCGCGCAACTGGATGCCCTGGATGACGAGTTCGTGGCCCTGGTGACGCGCGAGACCGCCCTGCCCAGCGCCCGGATTCAGGGCGAGCGCGGCCGCACCAGCGGCCAGATGCGTCTGTTCGCCCAAGTCCTGCGTCGGGGCGATTTCTACAGCGCACGCATCGACCGTGCCCTGCCGGAGCGTCAGCCGCTGCCACGGGTTGACCTGCGCCAGTACCGGATCGGCGTCGGCCCGGTGGCAGTGTTCGGCGCCAGCAATTTTCCGTTGGCCTTTTCGACGGCTGGCGGCGATACCGCAGCGGCCCTGGCCGCCGGTTGCCCGGTGGTGTTCAAGGCCCACAGCGGGCACATGGCAACCGCCGAATGCGTGGCCAATGCGATCCTGCGCGCCGCCGAGCAGACCGACATGCCCAAGGGTGTGTTCAACATGATCTACGGCGCTGGTGTCGGTGAAGCGCTGGTCAAGCACCCGGCGATTCAGGCCGTCGGTTTCACCGGCTCGCTCAAAGGTGGCCGTGCCCTTTGCGACATGGCCGCTGCACGGCAACAACCCATCCCGGTGTTCGCCGAGATGAGCAGCATCAACCCAGTGTTGGTATTGCCCGAAGCCTTGCGCGCGCGGGGCGAGAAAATCGCCGGTGAGCTGGTGGCATCGGTGGTCCAGGGTTGCGGGCAGTTCTGCACCAATCCGGGGTTGGTCATTGGTATTCGGACCCCTGAATGGACGGCGTTCACTGCGCGATTAAGCAACCTGATGGCCGAACAACCAGCGCAAACCATGCTCAATGCTGGCACCCTCGGCAGCTATGAAAAAGGGGTGCGGGCCTTGCTCGAGCACCCGGGCGTGACGCACCTGGCGGGCCACGACCAGCAGGGCAATCAGGCGCGGCCGCAACTGTTCAAGGCCGACGTCAGCCTGCTGCTCAATGGGGATCCGCTGCTACAGGAAGAAGTGTTCGGGCCGACCACCATTGTCGTTGAAGTGGCGGACAAGGTTGAGCTGCGGCAGGCGTTGAACGGATTGCACGGGCAACTGACCGCGACATTGATTGGCGAAGCATCGGATCTTCAGACCCATGGGGACGTGCTGATACTGCTGGAGCAAAAAGTCGGCCGGGTACTGTTCAACGGTTACCCCACCGGGGTCGAAGTCTGCGATGCCATGGTCCATGGCGGGCCTTACCCTGCAACCTCCGACGCCCGTGGCACGTCGGTTGGCAGCCTGGCCATCGAGCGATTCCTGCGGCCGGTGTGCTACCAGAACTGCCCGGACGCCTTGCTACCCGACGCTTTGAAAAACGCCAACCCACTGGGGATTGCACGGCTGGTGGATGGCAGCAGCCAACGCGAGCCGGTTTAACAACACGACCTCCTGTGGGAGCGAGCCTGCTCGCGATAGCGGTGTGTCAGTCGACGAAAATGTTGAGTCTGATGCCCTCATCGCGAGCAAGCTCGCTCCCACAGGAGTGGGCGCACCCATTCCATTCAAGCCAGCAGTGCTTTCAGGTCGTTGTACAGCGCCTCGGGAATTTGCACGCCTTCCACCAGGCTGCGAGCCCGCGCCGCGTATCGTCGCTGCGAAGGCAAGCGTGCGCCCTGCCCTTCAATGCCCTGGAACAACGTTTCGGCCCGGGCCAAATGCTCTTCAGTGGCGTCCCCCAGAAAGCGCCGAGGGTCCAGGGCGATGATCAACTCGCCATGGTACGGCGACGACTTGCTGCCCCCGTCGTAAGCCAACGACTCGGCACTGGTCAGGTCACCGATCAGCGGCCCGGCAATCAACTCCACCATGGCCGCCAGCGCCGACCCCTTGTGCCCGCCGAACGTCAGCATCGCGCCGCTATCCAGCACCACGTTGGCGTCGGTGCTCGGCTGGCCTTGGGCGTCCACGCCCCAACCTTCGGGAATCGCCTTGCCGGCACGCCGGTGCAGTTCGATATCACCACGGGCAATCGCGCTGGTGGCGAAGTCGAACACAAACGGATCCTGCCCCGCACGCGGCCAACCGAAGGCAATGGGATTGGTGCCGAACACCGGCAGTCGTCCTCCAGCCGGCGCCACCCAGGCGTGGCTCGGATTACACGCCAGCGCCACCAGACCGGCGGCCGTCAGCTGCTCGATCTCCACCCACAGCGCCGAGAAATGTACACAGCGGTTGATTGCCAACGCCGCAATGCCGTTGGCCCGGGTTTTCTGCGCCAGCAACGGCAACCCCGCCTGAAACGCCAACTGCGAAAACCCACCGCCAGCATCTACCCGCACGATCGACGGCGCCTGGTCGATCACCTGTGGCTCGGCATCGGCTGACACCTTGCCGGCCCGCAGGGAATTCACACACCCCAGAATCCGGTACAAACCGTGGGAGGCACAGCCATCACGTTCGCCAACCACCACCGTCGCCGCCACCGCTTGTGCATGGGCCAGATTAAAACCGTTGTGCAACAAGATCGTTTCAGCCAACTCACGGGCTTCGATCAGGGTCAGTCGGATCATGGTCATCTCCTTGGACAGACCGGTCAGGGTGGTCTATCCGAGGCGTCATGGCTTGATGGGTTTGGGCATTGGCGGTGACGAAATTGGCACAGTGCAGGTCGTTGGCCCCCGTTGAACCAATGGCTGATGACGGGTCCCTGATCCTGATTGTGTAGAAGGCTGCTGGCCTCTTCGCGAGCAAGCTCGCTCCCACAGGGGATCATGTACACCACAGAACCAGTGTGGGAGCGAGCTTGCTCGCGATGACCGCAACACGGTTTCAAGTCTGACTATTGCATCCAATGCAACACACAATTGTCATCAATCCAATTGATCGCCGATTGATCAAAGGCGCAATCTAGAGGGCTGGCTCGGGTCTTATATCATTCCGAATGATAGTTACCTTCGCCCCATTCGATTCGTGAGATACAAACCCGCCGCGCATCATTCGCCAATCTCAACACATTGGCGGATGCATCCATGGAACAGTCATTCAAACATTTGCGCTTCCCGTTGGCTTTGTTGGCCGTCGTGGTGATCAGCGCTTGCGGCAAGGCCCCGGAAACCGCCGCCACGATGCCAGCGGCCAAGGTCAGCGTGGCCAAGGTGCTGGAACAACCGGTCAACGAGTGGGACGAATTCACCGGGCGCCTGGAAGCCCCGGAAACGGTGGAGATTCGTCCACGGGTCTCCGGCCAGATCGATGAAGTGGCCTTCACTGAAGGCGCCCTGGTCAAGAAAGGCGACCTGCTGTTCCAGATCGACCCGCGTCCGTTCCAGGCCGAGGTCCGCCGCCTCGAAGCCCTGGTTGCACAATCGCGTGCCAATGCCACCCGCAGCGAAAACGAAGCCCAGCGCGGTGAGCGCCTGCGCACCAGCAACGCCATTTCCGCCGAGCTGGCCGATTCGCGCACCAGCGCCGCCCAGGAAGCCCGCGCCGCCGTCGGTGCGCTTCAGGCACAGCTCGACCTGGCCAAGCTCAACCTGAGTTTCACCCGCGTCACCGCACCGATCAGCGGCCGTGTCAGCCGTGCGGAAATCACCGCCGGCAACCTGGTGACCGCCGACACCACGCCGCTGACCAGCGTGGTCTCGACCGACAAGGTCTACGCCTACTTCGACGCGGACGAACGTGTGTTCCTCAAGTACACCGAGCTTGCTCGCCAGGGCAAACGCGGCGCCACCACCCCGGTTTACATGGGCCTGTCCAACGAGGACGGCAACCCGCACCAGGGCGTGATGAATTTCGTCGATAACCAGGTCAACCCCAAGACCGGCACCATCCGTGGCCGCGCCGTGTTCGACAACAGCGATGGCAGCTACACCCCGGGCCTGTATGCCCGCCTGAAACTGGTGGGCAGCGGCACCTACAGCGCCATGCTGATCAACGATGAAGCAGTGGGTACCGACCTGGGCAAGAAGTTCGTGATCGTGATGGACGGCGACAACAAGACCGCCTACCGCGCGGTGGAACTGGGGCCGAAGATCGAAGGCTTGCGCATCGTGCGCAACGGCCTGAACAAGGACGACACCATCATCGTCAAGGGTTTGCAACGGGTACGTCCCGGCTCACCGGTCACCCCTGAAGTGATTCCGATGGCCAGCGAACAAACCCTCGCGGCACTCGCACAACAACGCCAAGCGCTGGAAGCCAGCAACCTGCCCCAAGTCGCGCCTGCCAAGGTCGCGCCGGGCACGGTTGTGAAACTGGCTGCCACGACCCCACGCGGTTAAGGGATTTTTACGATGAATTTTTCCCAATTCTTCATTTCGCGGCCGATCTTCGCAGCGGTTCTATCGCTGCTGATCCTGATCGCCGGTGCGATCTCGCTGTTCCAGTTGCCGATCAGCGAATACCCGGAAGTCGTGCCGCCGACCGTGGTGGTGCGCGCCAACTTCCCGGGTGCCAACCCCAAGGTCATCGGTGAAACCGTGGCCGCTCCCCTGGAGCAGGCCATCACCGGCGTCGAGAACATGCTGTACATGTCCTCGCAGTCGACCGCCGACGGCAAGATCACCCTGACCATCACCTTTGCCCTGGGTACCGACCTGGACAACGCGCAGGTACAGGTGCAGAACCGCGTGACCCGGACCGAGCCGAAACTTCCCGAGGAAGTGACGCGCATCGGTATCACCGTGGACAAGGCATCGCCCGACCTGACCATGGTGGTGCACTTGACCTCGCCGGACAAACGCTACGACATGCTCTACCTGTCCAACTACGCGATCCTCAACATCAAGGATGAGCTGGCGCGGCTGGGCGGTGTCGGCGACGTGCAACTGTTCGGCATGGGCGACTACTCGCTGCGGGTCTGGCTCGACCCGAACAAGACCGCTTCGCGCAACCTGACCGCCACTGACGTGGTCACCGCCATTCGTGAGCAGAACCGCCAGGTGGCCGCCGGTGCCTTGGGCGCTCCCCCTGCCCCGAATGCCCAAAGCTTCCAGCTGTCGGTCAACACTCAGGGCCGCCTGGTCAGTGAGGAAGAGTTCGAGAACATCATCATTCGCTCTGGCGACAACGGTGAAATCACTCGCCTCAAGGACATCGCTCGCGTCGAGCTGGGTTCCAGCCAGTACGCCCTGCGTTCGCTGCTGAACAATCAGCCGGCGGTGGCGATCCCGATCTTCCAGCGCCCTGGCTCCAATGCCATCGAGATCTCCAACGAAGTCCGGGCAAAAATGGCCGAACTGAAGAAGAGCTTCCCCGAAGGCATGGACTTCAGCATCGTCTATGACCCGACGATCTTCGTGCGCGGCTCCATCGAGGCGGTGGTTCACACCCTCTTCGAAGCACTGATCCTCGTGGTACTGGTGGTGATCCTGTTCCTGCAGACCTGGCGCGCCTCGATCATTCCGCTGGTGGCGGTGCCGGTTTCGCTGATCGGTACCTTTGCCGTGATGCACCTGTTCGGCTTCTCGCTCAACGCCCTGTCGCTGTTCGGCCTGGTACTGGCCATCGGTATCGTGGTCGACGACGCCATCGTGGTGGTGGAGAACGTCGAGCGGAACATCGAGCTCGGGTTGACCCCGATTGAAGCCACCAAGCGCGCCATGCGTGAAGTGACCGGCCCGATCATTGCCACGGCGCTGGTGCTGTGTGCGGTGTTCGTTCCGGCGGCGTTCATCTCCGGCCTGACCGGGCAGTTCTACAAGCAGTTCGCCCTGACCATTGCGATTTCCACGGTGATCTCGGCCTTCAACTCCCTGACCCTGTCGCCGGCACTGGCTGCTGTGTTGCTCAAGGGCCATGACGCACCGAAGGATCGCTTCTCCAGGGTGCTGGACAAGATGTTTGGCGGCTGGCTGTTCCGTCCGTTCAACCGCTTCTTCGAGAAAGCCAGCCATGGTTATGTCGGCACCGTTGCCCGTGTGATCCGCTCTAGCGGCATCGCCCTGCTGCTGTACGCCGGCCTGATGGTCCTGACCTTCTTCGGTTTCTCCAGCACCCCGACCGGTTTCGTACCCGGCCAGGACAAGCAGTACCTGGTGGCCTTCGCGCAATTGCCGGATGCCTCGAGCCTGGACCGTACCGAAGACGTGATCAAGCGCATGTCCGACCTGGCGCTGAAGCAGCCAGGCGTGGAAAGCGCGGTGGCCTTCCCTGGCCTGTCGATCAACGGTTTCACCAACAGCCCGAACGCCGGCATCGTGTTCGTGACCCTCAAACCGTTCGACGAGCGCAAAGACCCGAGCATGTCCGCCGGTGCGATTGCCGGTGCCTTGAACGGCCAGTACGCGAACATCCAGGAAGCCTACATGGCGATCTTCCCGCCGCCGCCGGTGCAAGGCCTGGGCACTATTGGTGGTTTCCGCCTGCAGATCGAAGACCGGGGCAACCTGGGCTATGAAGAGCTGTACAAGGAAACCATGAACATCATCGCCAAGAGCCATAGCGTGCCGGAACTGGCTGGCCTGTTCACCAGCTACACGGTCAACGTGCCGCAGGTCGATGCCGCCATCGACCGGGAAAAGGCCAAGACCCACGGCGTGGCCGTCAGCGACATCTTCGACACCCTGCAGATCTACCTGGGTTCGCTGTATGCCAACGACTTCAACCGCTTCGGGCGCACTTATCAGGTCAACGTTCAGGCTGAGCAACAGTTCCGCCTCGAATCCGACCAGATCGGCCAACTGAAAGTGCGTAACAACAAAGGCGAGATGATCCCGCTGGCGACCTTCATCAAGGTCAGCGACACCTCGGGCCCTGACCGCGTGATGCACTACAACGGCTTCATCACCGCTGAAATCAACGGTGCGGCAGCCCCCGGCTACAGCTCCGGCCAGGCCGAAAAAGCCATCGAGAAACTGCTCAAGGAAGAACTTCCGAACGGCATGACCTACGAATGGACCGACCTGACCTACCAGCAGATCCTGTCCGGCAACACCGCGCTGTTCGTGTTCCCGCTCTGCGTACTGCTGGCGTTCCTGGTACTGGCGGCCCAGTACGAAAGCTGGAGCCTGCCACTGGCGGTGATCCTGATCGTACCGATGACCCTGCTGTCGGCCATCACCGGTGTGATCGCTTCCGGCGGTGACAACAACATCTTCACCCAGATCGGCCTGATCGTACTGGTGGGCCTGGCGTGCAAGAACGCGATCCTGATCGTCGAGTTCGCCAAGGACAAACAGCTGGAGGGCCTCAACCCGCTGGCCGCGGTACTGGAAGCTTGCCGTCTGCGTCTGCGGCCGATCCTGATGACCTCCTTCGCGTTCATCATGGGTGTTGTGCCGTTGGTGTTCTCCAGCGGTGCCGGTGCCGAAATGCGTCACGCCATGGGTGTGGCGGTGTTCTCCGGGATGCTCGGGGTGACCTTCTTCGGTCTGTTGCTGACGCCAGTGTTCTACGTATTGATTCGTAACTTTGTCGAGCGTGGCCAAGCGCGCAAAGCCGCCAAGGTCGCCCTGAAGCTGGAGTCGCACTGATGAGTTTGAAAGCCTTCCTGCCGAGCCTGCTGGTCCTGGCCTTGAGTGCCTGTGCCGTGGGTCCGGATTACCAGACGCCCAACACCGAGGCGGCCAACATCACGGCCGCCACCGATGGCGCCGCCGGCCAGAAGAACTTTGACCGTTCGCGTTTCGAAGGCATTTGGTGGCAGCAGTTCGAAGACCCGACCCTCAACCAGTTGGTGACGCAATCGCTCAAGGGCAACCGTGATTTGCGCGTCGCTTTTGCCCGCTGGAAAGCCGCACGGGCGATCCGCGATGACATCAGCAACGACAACTTGCCGGTCGTCACCAGCCGTGTCAGCAGTGACTTGGGCAAAGGCCAGATTCCGGGCCAGACCACCGACCGGGTCAACAGCGAACGCTACGACCTGGGCCTGGACATGGCCTGGGAGATCGACCTGTTTGGCCGCATCCAGCGCAACCTGGAATCGGCGAATGCCGAGCAACAATCGCTTGAGGCCGATCTGTACCAGCTGCAGGTGAGCATGATTGCCGAACTGGTGGATGCCTACGGTCAACTGCGCGGCGCACAACTGCGGGAAAAGATCGCCCTGGCCAACCTGGAGAACCAACAGGAGTCGCGCAAGATCACCATCAACCTGCGTGATGCCGGCGTCGGCGATCAACTCGATGTGGAACGTGCCGATGCGCGACTGGCATCGGTCGAAGCCAGCGTGCCGCAATTGCAGGCCGAGCAGGTTCGGGAAAAGAACCGTATCGCCACGCTGCTGGGCGAGCGTCCGGACAAGTTGACCGTGGACTTGAGCCCGAAAGACTTGCCGGCGATTGCCAAGGCTTTGCCGATCGGTGATCCGGGTGAACTGCTGCAACGCCGGCCGGACATTCGCAGTGCCGAGCGCCAATTGGCGTCGGCCACGGCGCGGATCGGCGTAGCCAAGGCCGACCTGTTCCCGCAAGTCAGCCTCAGCGGCTTCCTTGGCTTCACCGCCGGGCGTGGTTCGCAAATCGGTTCCTCGGCGGCCAACGCCTGGGCGCTGGGCCCGAGCATTACCTGGGCAGCGTTCGACCTGGGCAGCGTGCGCGCCCGTTTGCGCGCCGCCGACGCTGATGCCGAAGGCGCCCTGGCGACGTACGAGCAGCAAGTGTTGCTGGCGCTGGAAGAATCGGAAAACGCGTTCAGCGACTACGGCAAGCGCCAACAGCGCCTGATTTCGCTGATTCGTCAGAGCGAGTCCAGCCGTTCAGCTGCCGATCTCGCCGAGATTCGCTACCGCGAAGGCACGGCGGATTTCCTGGTTCTGCTCGACGCCCAGCGTGAACGCCTGGCGGCCGAAGACACCCAGGCCCAGGCTGAAGTCGATTTGTATCGCGGCATCGTCGCGATCTACAAGGCCCTCGGTGGCGGCTGGCAGCCCGAGACGGTCGCCAGCAATTAACCCGAAGCTTTGAAGCGCTCCTTTGGTTGGCCGCAACCAACCAATTCCTTTGCCCTGCGTCTCATTCGGTCGCGGGGCTTTTCTTGCCTTTTCAACGGTAATGTAGATCCCTCGTGGGAGCGGGCTTGCTCGCGAAGGCGGTGTGTCAGGCAATGCAAATGTCAAATGACACACCGCATTCGCGAGCAAGCCCGCTCCCACAGGGGTTATTGTTGATCTTTGGATTTTTGGTTTTCCTGAACGGTCACGGTGGCCGTGGTCCCCGCCCTGAGTTTGTCTTTACCGGCATAGTCGGCATCGATCTCGATCCGCACTGGCACCCTCTGCGCCAGTTTGATCCAGGTGTAACTGGGGTTGATGTTGGCCAACAGGCGACCGCCTGGCAGGTTTTCCCGGTCGGCAATGGCAAAGGCAATGCTCTGCACTTTGCCGCCGAAGGTTTCGCCACTCATCAACTCGATCCTGACCCGGTCGCCCTCGCCGATCCGCGGCAACTTGGTCTCTTCAAAGTAACCGCTGACATAGAACGAATCGCTGTCCACCAGCGCCAGCAATGGCCCCCCGGCCGAGGCGTAGTCGCCCTCCCGGGTCAGCAGATTGGTGACAAAGCCGGTCACCGGGGAGACGACGTGGGTACGCTGCAGATCGAGCTCCGATTGGGTCAAGGCCGCGATGGCCAGTTGCACGTTGGCTTGGGCCAGCACCAGGTTGGCCTGATTTCGCAGTAGATCAGCCTGGGCCACCGACACATCGGTGTTGGCTTTTTCCCACTCTTCGCCGGAAATCGCCGAACGATCCTTGAGCGTGCGCCGCCGTTGCTCCTCGCTCTGACGCTGCTTGAGCAAGGCCTCGCTGGCGGTAATGGACGCCTGGGCCTGTCCGAGCGAGGCTTTCGACACCTCGACGGCACGCTTGGCATGCTCCACCGCCAGCGTGTAACGCGCCGGATCGATCTCCAGCAGCGTCTGGCCCTTGTTCACATGTTGGTTGTCCTGCACGGCCAGGCTGACGATACGCCCCGAAACATCGGCGGACAGAGTCACCACATCGGCACGCACCCGGGCATCCCGGGTCCAGGGGGCGCGGGTGTAATGCTCCCAGGCGAACCAGCCCAGGATCAGGGCCAGCAGTACCACCGCCAGCGTCGTAAGTCGGGGAAGGATGTTCTTCAAGGCATCAGACTCCCATCACCAGTATCAACGTGGCGCAGACGCAGACGTACAACGCGCCTTCGAACAAGGCCTCATGCCAGACGAACTGCAGCACACCGAAGCGCCGCAGCACCCAGTCCAGCAGCAGGAAAATCGGCAAACCCAGCAGCAACGCCTGGGCAATCGGGGGCAGATAGGCGCCACCCACTTCCAGATCAATGGGCAAGGACAGGGTCTCCTTCAATGGCGGAGGGTTGAAAGTAGCCGCGATAACGCTCGACGAACGACACCACGATCAACAGCGCCACGCGCATGCGGAACACCGACCACAAACGCTCATGGACATCGGTATGCAAGGCATCCAGTTCGTCGCCCAGGGCGTGCAGGCTATCGAGCACCTGTACCACTTCGACCCCGGGCCGGCCGGCGACCAGCCTGCCCGTTTCCCGGACGGTGGAAAACAGGCGACTTTGCAGATCCGGACTCAACAGTGCGTTGTTCTGCCCCTGCTGCCTGAGCTGATTCATGGCAATCCCCAGTGCCATGCAGGCCAGGCTGACTTGAAAGCGCTCACGGGATTGTGGCTCCTGCGTTGCCGGCAGCAGCCCCAGCATCATGGTCAGGCGATCAACCATGCGGCTCTCGAAAGCAAACTGCTGTTCATCGGTCGGCGCGGTTTTCAGCAAGGCGTACACCTGCTCGCAGTTCTCTTTATAAAGCCGTCTCATGCGCAAATCCGGCCTGAACGGAAAGATCAGCGCATAGACGCTCAACGCCAGCACGGTCGCGCAGGTATAGGCCCCGGCAAATTCGAACCACTGGATCGCGGTGTTTTGACCGATCCCCACATTCAACGGACCAAGCAGCAGAAACGTCGTGAGCCCCAGGCCAATGCCGGTGCCTGTCGTGGCCGGACTGGCCAGCCCCACAGCAACGGCATAGAGCAAGGGCGCCAACAGCAAGGCAAGCATCTCGAAATTGCTGATCATCGGCACGAACATGAACTGCAGGAGCGCCGAGGCCACCAGTGCCAGCCCGAAGCCCCTCGCGTAGCTTTGCACGGCCAGCAGCGGCCTTGGAAAGGTCGACATCAGCGAGCAAAGGATACCCACCAGCACCATCCCACCTCGCGCACCGTCCCAGCCGGTTTCGATCCAGATCAGGCCGCAAATCAACAGCGCGGAAAAAGCCCGGATGGCATTCATGGTCGCCAGGGTGAAGTCCAGGTGCAGCGGATTTTCCCGCCCGCGAAACACGCTGCTGGCCGGTCGCCCGCTCTGGATGGCATCACTCAATTCCAGAATCTGCTCCAGCTGTTGCAGCAGGCGAGCCTGTTCCCAGCGCAACGACCAGGCCAGCGAGCGCAAGGTGGCCGGCAACGGCTCGGTCAATTGTTCGGCTCTGTAGGCCAGTTCATCGAAGCGTTGTTGCAACGACGTGAAATGATGGCGCTGTTCACTGGACAGCGAACGCCCCTGCTGCGCCAGTTCATCGAGAAAGGCCAGTTCTTCGGCGCGTATCCGTTGAATTTCCTCAGGCAACTCGCCCTCCCAGCGCTCGGTCAACAACAGCCGCTGATGGCGCAGGGCGGTCAACCGCGCGGTCAACAACACCAATTGGTTGCCCAAGAGTTGCACCAGGCCGTTGGCACTGCGCAACCGCGGCGCATCGAAGTACATGTGCCGGCGCACGCCCTCCAGGCCGCTGATCTGGCCCAACAGCTGCATTTGTCGCTGCTGGAAATCGGCTTCGCTCTCTTCGGTGCGCAGGACGGCGCTGGCATGGGTGGCCAGCAACCGGATGATCTGGTCGATCCTGGCGAAGTAGTCACGGGCCACGGTTTCCGGCCTGGCGGTCAGCAGGCTGACCAGACACACGCAGGCCACCGCCAGCAAGGTCTCGGTGACGCGGGTCACCGCCAGCAGAAACATGCCGTCCTGATCCGGCACCGCCAGCAAGGCCACCACCACGGCGGTGTAGCCGCTGAGGACAAACGCCTGGGAACTGGTATAGCGCAACAAGGTGCCACCGGCAGTGCACAACGCCAGCCACAATGCCAGGGTGGTAATGAACGGCAGCGGAGCCTGGGGAAAGATCGCCATGATCAACACCGCCACGGCTGCGCCCAACGTGGTGCCGATCACCTGGCCAAAACTGCGGGCCAGCACCATGCCCCCCAGTGGCTGGCTGATGATGACCACGGCCATGATCGACCACTTGGGCTGGTCCAGATCGAACAAAAACGCCAGGTACAGGGTCAATAACCCGGCTGCGATGGTTCGCAAGGCAAACAACAGCACCCCGGGGCCGGGGTTGAGCATCGCCTTGAAGTATTGCAGTAGCGCTTGCATGGGAAAGCCTGTCGGACTGTCTCCAGCAAGCGTAGTCATTTGTGCGGCGCCTCGACAGGAATCCCTGCCGAGGCGATGTTCAGGTTTATTGGTTGGCCCGCTCGCCGCTCAGAGGAAAAGTAATGCCTGTACTATTAGTTGCTGCTTTCTGCATCGGAAGTTTAACATTTGAACCATATTTAGGAGTGCTTAGTGCAACACTTCTGCCGATGGCCGCTGGGTTAGGGATGAAATTCCTTTTAGCGTCATAAGCGCCTAGTATTTTTTCAGGAGGAATGTCATTTGGGTAGTTGATTTCGTAGGCCTTTTTCTTATGTTTTGAACCGGGATTAGTTGCCAACTCTTGATTGTAATACATGTGAAAACCGTCTATATCTCGACCATCAACGACATACGTATACCCTCCTTTTTTACCCCCATAATAAAACGCCCCCTCTTTACCTCCCTCATAATAAGCAGAAGTTGATATCCCCTTCCCGTCCAGACCAAGTGCATTTGCATCTCCGCCAAAACCACCCTGCATTCCATTAATCTGCTTTATATCCGTATATTCCTTGCGTAACTTGAAGCCTTCCTTGAAAATTTCGCTTGGCGGGCGCATATCCCCTCGCATGACGACCCCCCTATACATATAACCCTTTGATGGCCCAGCAAAATACGTCACCCCCGTGCTATCCATTAATTTCTGCGCCACCTGCGGCCCACGATTCAATCGCATAAACCTGTTTGCAGTTCGATAACTTATAAACTTCCAGTCAACCTTTGAAAGTATTTCCAGGAAATCCTTCTCCACAGGAGCGACCCATCCGGGCATTTTCTTTACTGCTTCCAGAATGGGATTTTTTGGGGGTTTTATCGGTAAATATTTAGCTACATCATCCGACACACGCCCTGACGAAGCCATCCGCTCGATTACTTCATTGCCAATTTTTTTGTATGAAGACTTGGGAATAGCTTTACCAGTCACTTTCCCTATAAATGGCCCGACAAGTTCGAAAATGGCTCCACGCAACGCATTGGCCTTGTGTTGGGCTGCCAGGCCCGGATCGTCCTCCAGTTCACCTCGTACAAAAGTTGCCGCTGCCGAGCCAACGCCGAACAACATCGACAGTCCCGCTGCTACAGCACCAGGGCCAGGAATAAATGCGGTGCACATCGACAGCATGGCAAGTGCATCGGATACGAAGTTCAACATGGCATCTGTTATGCGCTCGGCTGTGGTTGAGGTCAACATGTCTATGGCAGCCTTGACCTGATCACCTTGTCTTTTGAAAAGCTCCTCATAAATCGGTTCGACATCACTGTCTTCCCATCCAAACAGAATAGGCTCATAGGGTAACTTCCCGTCTATCTTTTGTGAGAAATGCAAAGGAAGGTTAAACAAGCCAAGAAAATCAATTGGTTTCGGTTTTAATTTTTCAGGATCGATAAAACCAAGACTATACTTGAAGTCATATTCGTCCCGCCCCAAAAGTTCATTCACAGCAATTCGCATGGACAAATTACCTCGCAACTCTGGAAACTCTTCGATTGACTTCGTTCTTTCTCTCAATTCTGGAGGGTGCTCGATCACCGTGCTGTTCCCACCCAAAAAAACGAACAACCCTCCCGTACGACTCCCGTCGTGCAAAAAAACAGCGTTACTCACTTTGTCAGGGTTACTGAGAGCACCATCACGAATCGAGATCGTTCGCGCCTTGATCTTGCCTTCAAGAAATTTCTTTGCAATATCCATATTTTGCGCTGAGCCCTTACCTTCCCGCAGGAATATTTTCAGGGCGCGCTCCAGTTCTTTTTGCTTGCCAATCTTCCAAAAATCGAAAACACCTGGCTGTGAAAATACTTCCTGCGACTGCTCCTTGTACAACTCCTGAAAGTTCATCCCGTCAACCTGTGCAATAAACTGCGACGTGTAACGATCAGGCCACGATATGAAAATTGATTTGCCCGCAGCTTCTTTTTTATGTTGCCCCGCAAATAACTGTGCCAGATCAAACTCTTTGTTAACAATCTCTGTAGGCCCGTGCGCCACTGCCAACGCTCGAAACTGAACTTTGAATTTGGTTTTATAATCCAGCGTTGACTTTATGTCCTCCGGCAGATTCGAACCAGCGATGGTGTCCTTGATGACTGTCCGTATAAAAACTGAAGGATCGGAAACCTTTTGCAGACCTTCAAGCGCATTGATGAAGCTCTCAGCTGCCTGACCAATCGTCATGCCAGGCGCTATTTCCTCGTCCGAGCGACCTGGTGCGCGAGCGTTTAATGAGTGTTGTCCCGCCTCGATTAGCCAACGAGCAGAAGCATGTGCGTATACGCCTTTTTCATTTACTTGTATTTTTGCTTCAATGTAAGGCAAACCGCCCAGGCTTCGCTTCCTGCGCACGCCACCATGGATGTCATCAGTTTCCACCTGAGCTGAAGCATGCTCCGTGGTTGAACCTCCTCCTGAATATTCCTCGAATTCTTCGAACTCCTCGTGAGCATCGGCAGCCGCCAACTGGATAATTTCTTCGAGATAATCCTGGTAAGTTACATCGGCACTACCGTGGACGGCCTGCTTTAAAAGCGCCTCGATATCGTCTATCAGCTGTGGATCGTCGCCCGGATCAAGATAGTCGGATTCGCTGATACGCTGTAGAACCCTATCTGCAAAGTCTGGCTGTTCATCAAGGAGCTCAGTGATGCCCTCTATTGTATTTTCATGAACAACGAATGCTTCATCAGGTTCAAAGTCAGGTTTCGAGTTCGATTGTCTTGCTTCGGCAGTTTCGTCATTGGCAGGCAGATGCCAACTGATGTAAAAGTTGCTGATCGCCACGTAGGCAGCAAAGGCTCCTGCGGGAACGAGCGGATTGCGCTCTATCAAGTCTCCCGTTCGGCTCAGGACCGCGACGCCCGTGCTGAGCAACCGCCCACTCATTGCACTCAGCCAATTGCCCAGTTGATTTCCCAGTGCGTCCATGTCGGGCATACGGGACCAGAGTGAATCGGATGGCAGAGCTTCGGTTGTCGGGCTGTAGACTTTTTCATTCAGCAGAACTTTAACCTCTTCAAACTCTACGGCATAAGCGCTGTTCCAGGGCGTAATGCTGTTGATGGCCCGGGTTAAAACGCCGTCCAACTGCGCAGCAAACTGTTCGAACGAATGGGAGGCGGCATCGGGTTGATGTCCCGACAAATCAGCCGAGGATGCCGGCAGATCTTCGGTTGCCCCCCTGCTCGTCTGGTCGTCTTGTGTCGAAGCGGGTCGACCGATTGCAATATGCCTGCTGTCCAATCTCAACGCCCCGAACGAATCCAGCACATTGCAGACCCACAAAAGCCTGGCAGCAAAACCCTCGGGAATGCTCGAGCCTTTTGTGCTGACGTTCAAGTAAAAGTCGGCGTTGCGCTCGAATGCCTGCAAGGTCGATAGCAGAGGCGTGGACTTCTCGGTGGTTGGCTTTGCATCTTGCGCGGGTTCCGATGAGTTCATCGGCGTTGAAAATGAATTCGGTGGCTCGAGCGGGCTTTCCAACCAGCGGGGGTCGATCAGCCACTCCTGCCAAGTCTGTTTATACTCTTCAGCAGGTTCAAGCTGATTGCAGATCGCCTCGACCTCTATCGGAAAGCGGTTCGGCCACCGCACTCGCTCGCTTTGTTCCGGCTTGCGCAGTTCATCAAGGAACTTGACCAACTGCTGATGCGCGTCCTTGGGAGAAGGCCGAACAACGCACGCGTCTTCAAGCATCATCAGGGCGCTTTTGAGCACGCTTTCACCTGAAGGACGAATATAGCTCCGGGCTTGCTTTGTAATTTGCTTGAAAGCCGCCCACTGGGAGTCTGTAAGCAACTCGTTGTTTGCGATTCGTTCATTCAGCAGCGCTGTTGAACGATCCAGCTGTGACTGGATAAAGCCCGTCACCCGCTCGGTGTTTTGTCCACTCGTAAGCCCAATGTTTTCACCCAGCTCCAACTGCCATTGGCCGGGCGGCAAATGACAAACCACATCAACTATATCTTTCAAACGATTGTCGGTCCTCGATCCCAATGGTCGGATAAAACGTAACATTGCGTCTGCAAATAGATCGGCAATGGCTTGGCCTGTGTTCGTTTGCAAAATACCGCTTCTCAGAACAGCTAGTATTTCTTGCTCGGTAAGAGACGCCGTCTGCAATTGCGCCTTGAGTTCTGACCACTGCTGTTCGAGATCATCCTGACTGGTGAAGCGATCTTCGAAGGCGTTGCGCGCGAGCATTGGGGGTGGAATATCGACATTAGCGCCCGTGGACCTTGCAGGTGCACGACCGGACTTGTGCAGAACCAGGGGCGTGTTCTCGGTATGCCGGACCTCGTCGGAAACCAACGTTCGCTTCTTTTGATCGCAGGTTGAAGAAGTTGTGGGTGACGCATGTCTGATGCTTGTGACGCTAGGAGGGAGAGGCACTCGGGATTTTCCGTTTCAGCTGACTCAGTCGTCTCGAGCTTAAGCACTGTCACGGTAAACAACTTGTAAAAAACGCTACTGAACCGCCCACCAGGAACATGGCGACGGCAACTCAGAGCCACGCAGGTTTGACTCCCTTCCCGGACTGATCGAAGCTGGCACTCTTTTGCTGATGCCTCATCTTCCGGATTTTTGCATGCCCCAGTCCCGCCGCTATCTGTTTATCAGCCTCTTCGCCCTGCTCGTCATCGGCCTTGCAGGGTTTTTCCTGCGCGATACCACGCCAGTGGTTCCCGAAGCCATCAAACACGGTTACAGCGAAGCGCTGGCAGCGGCCCGGGGTGGTCAACCCGGTGCCGCGCGGGTGCTCTATCAGCAGTTGGGGCGTCCGGACCTGTCCCCCAAGCGCCGTGTCTGGCTGCATGCCGAGCTGCCCAATTATCCAAGCTCGGTGGCCCTGAAACTGGCGGATGCCGACTTGCAGAACGAGTCGCCCGAAGTGCGCATCGCCGCGATCAGGAGCATCAGCGCCCTGGTACCGAACGGCCAGCGCAGTCTTTTGCTGGGGCCATTGCTCGACGACAGCGAACAGAACGTGCGGCTGGCGGCAATCAATGCGCTGCTGGGCTTGTCCCCGGATGAACTCGGCTTGTATTTCGGGCCGCTGGAGCAAGCCATCGATGCCTGGGAGCTGGTGCTCAAGAGCGAACCGCAAAGCGCGGAAAACCAATACCAGCTGGCCCGATTGCACCTGCACAACGCCGAACTCAAGGAGGCGCAACAGGCACTGGACAACACCCTGCGCCTGGCGCCGGACAACCTGCCGGCGCTGGTGCTGCAAATCGAAGTGCTGGACAAACAGGGCCAGAACGACGCCGCCCGGCAGCTATTGGCCAGGCAACTGCAGGCACAGCCCAACTCGGCCTATCTGCAACATGCCCTGGGGCTCTGGCTACTGCATCACGACCAAAGCGAATTCGCCCTGCTCGGCCTGTCCAGGGCCGTTGAGCTTGAGCCCGATAACCGGGATTACCGCTACGACCTGGCGACCACGCTGCGCGGTGAGCAGGAACTCGAAGCGGCGCAGATACAGTTGCAGGAAATCGTCCAGCGCCATCCGAACGATCGCAAGGCACGGGTGCTGCTGATCAACTATTGGAAGGAAAGCGGGCAGTTGCAAAACGTGCAGATCCTGACGGCCCAGCTCGAGCAGATGAACCCTGATGATCCGTCGTTGCAACAGGGGCTTTAAAAGCAAAAGATCGCAGCCTTCGGCAGCTCCTACAGGGTAGGTGCAGGAGCTGCCGAAGGCTGCGATCCTTTTGCGTTAAAAAAGGTTGAACGCTCGTCCGGGCCAGGGGTCAAGTGAAAAGGCAGCCCGTTGCGGTACTTCCAATTGGCTGCCTCATTGCTCCTGGCCACGAGAGGACACTTATTTGTCTCTAACCAACGAATTGAACAGTACCAAGGCGGCCACCGGTATCGAAGGCCTGGACGATATCCTCGATGGAGGATTGTCCCGCGGCCATGTGTTTCTACTGGAAGGCGAACCGGGAACCGGCAAGACCACGGTGGCGCTGCACTTCCTGTTGGCCGGCGCGCAAGCCGGCGAGCGCTCGTTGTACATCACGCTGTCCGAGACCGAACGCGAGCTGCGCCAGGGCGCCTTGTCCCATGGTTGGGAGATGGATGACAACGTCCACATCTTCGAGCTGACGCCTCCGGAAAACCTGCTCAATGCCGAACAGCAGCAGACGCTGCTGTATTCCTCCGACCTTGAACTGGGCGAGGCCACCCGGCAGATTTTCGAAGTGGTCGAACGGGTCAAACCGACCCGCGTCGTCCTGGACAGCCTTTCCGAAATTCGTCTGCTGGCACAAAGCTCGCTGCGCTATCGCCGGCAGATCCTGGCCATCAAGCATTATTTCGTGCGTTATGACGCCACGGTCCTGCTGCTCGACGACCTGACCACCGAGTCACTGGACAAGACCGTGCACAGCGTCGCCCACGGCGTGATTCGCCTGGAAGAGTTGACGCCCAATTATGGTGCCGAGCGACGGCGCGTGCGCGTGGTGAAGTACCGCGGCCAGAAATACCGGGGCGGCTTTCATGACTTCACCATCACCAGCGACGGCGTGCATGTATTTCCGCGTCTGGTGGCCGCCGAACATCGCGGTCAATACCTGCGCCAGCAATTGACCAGTGGCATCCGGGAAATGGATGCGCTGCTGGGCGGCGGTATCGAAACCGGGTCCAGCACCTTGATTCTCGGTCCGGCCGGGACCGGCAAATCGCTGATCTCCATGGTGTTCGCCGCCGCGGCGGTGGCCCGGGGTGAAAAAGCCGCGTTGTTCATCTTCGATGAAGAGCTGGGGTTGCTGTACGAGCGCATGAAGAACATCGGCATCGATTTGCAGACCCTGCAAGACAGCGGCAATCTGCTGGTCGAACAGGTGGACGCCGCCGAGCTGTCTCCCGGCGAGTTCTCCCACCGGGTCCGGCGCTGTGTCGACGAAGGCAATATCAAGACCGTGGTGATCGACAGCATCAATGGCTATCAGGCGGCAATGCCGGAAGAGAACGCCCTGGTGCTGCACATGCACGAGTTGTTGCTGTACCTCAATCGAAAAGGCGCCGCGACCTTCATGACGGTGGCCCAGCATGGCCTGGTCGGCGACATGCAGGCCCCGGTCGACATCACCTACTTGGCCGATACGGTGATCCTGCTGCGTTACTTCGAAGCCCTGGGCAAGGTACGCCGGGCCATTTCGATCATCAAGAAACGCACCGGCAGCCATGAATCGACCATCCGTGAATACCGTATCAGCGCCCAGGGCATGACCATCGGTGAACCGCTGGAAGCCTTCCAGGGCGTACTGCGCGGGGTGCCCACCTATCTCGGGGCCAGCAACCCCTTGCTTGCGGAAGATATCCGGTGACTGCGCTGCTGGCGACACCCGAGCGCACCCTCATCCTTGCGCCGCGAGGGCGTGACAGCCAGATTGCCTTGATGATGCTCAACGAAGCCGGGTTTCACGGGGTGATCAGCCAGGACCTGCCCGGACTGTGCGCCGAGTTGGAACTCGGTGCCGGCCTGCTGCTGATTTCCAGCGAAGCGCTGCTGGGCAGTGATCTCGAACCGCTGATCCGGCTGATTGAACAGCAGCCCGCATGGTCGGACCTGCCGATCGTGTTGATGACGCACCATGGCGGCCCGCAACAGAATCCGGCATCCCGTTTCGGCCCGCAATTGGGCAATGTCACCTTCCTCGAACGGCCCTTTCACCCGATCACACTGATCAGTCTGGTCACCACCGCCTTGCGCGGACGACGACGACAGTACGAGGCCAGGGATCGGCTGATCGACCTGAGCCAGAGTGAACTGCGCCTGCAAAACACCCTCGAAACCCTTGAGCAGCAGGTGGAAGAGCGCACCGCGCAACTGCGTCACAACGAAGAGGCGCTGCGCCAGTCGCAGAAAATGGAAGCCGTCGGCCAGCTCACCGGCGGCATCGCCCATGACTTCAACAACATGCTGACCGGCATCATCGGCAGCCTGGAATTGTTGCGTCGACGCCTGGCCCGGGGGCGTACCGAAGATCTGGACAGTCTGATCGACCTGGGGGTGACCTCGGCCAACCGCGCGGCGGCCCTGACTCACCGCCTGCTGGCGTTTTCCCGCCGCCAGTCGCTGGATTCCAAACCCGTTGAGATGAATGCCCTGGTGATCTCCATGGATGAACTGCTGCAACGCAGCATCAACGAAAGCATTCGCCTGGACATGCAACTCGATGAGCAACTGTGGGTGGCTGAAGCCGACCCCAATCAACTGGAAAGCGCCCTGCTCAACCTGGTGATCAACGCCCGCGACGCCATGCCCAATGGCGGCAGGCTGGTGGTCTCTACCTCGAACCGGCACCTTGACGAGGACTTTGCTCAGTCCCAGAGCAATCTCGATGCCGGTGATTACGTCGTGCTCAGCGTCACCGATACCGGTTGCGGCATGGCGCAAAGCATCGTCAACCGCGCCTTCGACCCGTTCTTCACCACCAAGCCCATCGGCCAGGGCACCGGGCTGGGTCTATCCATGATCTACGGCTTCAGCAAGCAGTCAGGCGGTCACGTCGTCATCCACAGCGTCGTGGGCGAAGGCACCACGGTGAGTCTGTTTCTGCCACGCTTCGGGGGCGACCTGCCTCAGGAGCATCCGGTCAATGTCGAACACTCGCCCTTCGCCAACAATGGCGAGACGGTATTGATCGTCGAGGACGATCCGGCGGTGCGGGTGCTGGTCAGCACGGTGTTGAGCGACTTGGGATATGCCTTCGTCGAAGCCTGTGATGGCGATAGCGCCGTGCCGATACTCGATTCGACCCAGCGCATCGACCTGCTGATCAGCGATGTCGGCCTGCCCGGCATGAATGGCCGGCAACTGGCGGAAATCGGCCGGCAGTTGCGGCCCGACCTCAGGGTGCTGTTCATTACCGGCTACGCCGAGCACGCCGCCGTGCGCGGCGGGTTCCTCGATCCGGGCATGCAGATGATCACCAAGCCGTTCACCTTCGATCTGTTGACGGCGAAGGTGCGGGAGATGATCAGCGCCTGAATGCTTACGAAAGCATGTCCTGCATCAGTTCCTGCAATTTATCCAGATCAAATGGCTTGTCCAGGATCGGCGCCTTGCGCGTGATCGGGCTATCGGTCTCACGGATTTCCTGGGCGTAGCCGCTGATGAAGATCACCTTGAGTTCCGGTCGCAGCTTCACGGCGGGTTCGGCGATCTGCACGCCGGAGATTCCACCGGGCAGGCGGAAGTCGGTGATCATCATGTCCAGGTGGGGTTTGCTCGCCAGGATTTCAAACGCCTGTTCGCCGTTTTCGGCCTGCAATACGCGATAACCCTCGCCCGACAGGTAAGCGGACAGCACCATCAGAATCGAGGGATCGTCCTCGACAACGAGTACTACGTCTTGTGCATCTTCGCTCATGGGAAGCCTTTGTTCGGTCAATTGCTGCTGATACGACCGTGGGGTCGATCAGAGGTTGCGTTTATCTGGCTGTTTTCCTACAGCGGCAGACAAACGCGAAACAAGGCGCCTTCGCCAATCCGGCTCTGGACGGTGATTGTACCGCCATGGGCGGTCACGATCTGTTCTGAAATAAACAATCCCAGGCCCAGTCCGGCGACGGCCTGCCTGGCCGATACGCGCTCGAACTGCTGGAATATGCGCGTCTGGTTTTCTTCGCTGATCCCGATCCCCTGGTCGCGCACGTCTACCAGCGCCTGGCCTCCTTCACTGTATACCTTCACCGTGACCGGGCTCTTGGCTCCGTAGCGCAAGGCATTGGTCAACAGGTTGGATATGACCTGCTCAATCCGAAATTCATCCCAGTTTCCGATCACCGGTTGCTCGGCATCGAGGGTGACCGACGTTTCGGCGGCGTCGATCTGCCGTGAAAAGTTGTGCAGCAAATCGCGAACCAGCGTCGAAAGATCGAACCGCGTCGGCCGGATCGACAGCTTGCCGGTGCGAATGCGCGAGACATCGAGCATATCCTCGATCAAGCGAATGAGGCTTTTGATCTGCCGCTCGTCGCGGTCGACCATGGCGTGCATCTTGTCCAGGGTGAAGGCGGCGGCATTGTCGCGGGCCAGGTGCATCTTGCGCAGCTGGGTTTCAAGGATCAGGCCGTTGAGCGGCGTGCGCACTTCGTGGGCGACGATGGACATGAAGTCATCGCGCATGCGCACCGCCTGCTGCAGTTCCAGCTGGGTATTCTGCAGTTGCTCCAGCAGGGCTTCCTGTTCGCGACGACTTTGCTCAAGGGCCAGCACTTGCTCCTTCATCGCCTTGCTCTGGCGATACAGGTCGACGAACACATTGACCTTGCTCTTGACCGCGTGGATGTCCAGCGGTTTGTGCAGGAAGTCCACGGCACCGCTTTCGTAGCCCTTGAACGCGTAGTTCATTTCACGCCCGGCGGCGCTGACGAAAACGATCGGGATGTTCTTGGTTTTTTCGGTGCCGCGCATCAACTCGGCCAGCTCGAAGCCATTCATGCCCGGCATCTGCACATCGAGGATGGCCATGGCGAATTCGTGTTGCAACAGCAGTGACAAGGCTTCGTCGGCGGACAGCGCCTTGTACACAATCCGGTCCTCACGCTTGATCAGCGCTTCGAGCGCCAGCAGATTTTCCGGCAGATCGTCGACGATCAGCAGTTTGGCCTGGATATTACTCAGCATGCGATTCGTTCCAGCTCGACAAGCAAACGGCCGATGCCGCGTACAGAAAGTATGTGGTCTGGCTGATGCATATCCAGCGCAGCCTGGGGCATGGTGGCGACCTGAGCCTCTTGCGGGTCTTGCACGATGGTCATGCCACCGTTCTGTTTGACCTGGGCCAGCCCGCGCGCGCCATCGCGGTTGGCGCCTGTGAGCAAGACAGCAGCAAGCCCGGTGCCGTAGGCATCGGCAGCCGATTCGAACAGGTAATCGATGGCGGGTCGCGAATGATGCACTCGAGGCTCCAGGCTCAGGGAAAAGCTGCGGTCCCGCTCCACCGACAGGTGATAACCGGGCGTGGCGAAATACAGCGTGCCGGCCTCGACTGCGGTCTTGTCGCAGGCCTCCAGCACCGGCATGGCAACCCGGCGGGCAAACACATCCGCCAGCTGGCTGCGGCGTTCGTCCGGCAGGTGCAGCACGACAATGATCGGCAACGCAAAACCTTCGCGCAGCGGGCCGAGGATGTTCAACAGCGCCTCGACGCCACCGGCGGAGGCACCGATCACGATCGCTTCGACAGCTGGCAGGCTCGTTGCACTGTTCATGTTTTTCGATAGATCCGTTCTTGTTTGACCAGCGGCTCGAATTCATCGCCAAAAGCCGAGAAATCCGGGGTTTCCTTGCTGCCCAACACCAGGAATCCGCGATGGCAGAGGGACTCATGAAACAGTCCGAACGCCCGATCCTGGAGTTTTTTATTAAAATAAATCAATACGTTACGACATGAAATTAATTGAGTTTCGGAAAACACACTGTCCGTCGCCAAGCTGTGATCGGCGAAGGTCACGTTCTCGCGCAGTGTCTTGTCGAAAATCGCGTACCCATAGGCCGCCGTATAGTAGTCGGCAAACGAACACTGGCCACCGGCCTGCTGGTAATTAGCAGTGTAGGCGCGGACGTTCTCCATCGAGAAAATCCCTTGCTTGGCTTTTTCCAGGGAACGCGGATTGATGTCGGTCGCGTAGATGATGGTACGGTCGAGCAAGCCCTCTTCGCGCAACAGGATGGCCATCGAATACACCTCTTCCCCGGTGCTGCATCCGGCGATCCAGATCTTGATCGAGGGGTAGGTTCGCAGCAGCGGTACCACTTCCTTGCGGATGGCCAGGAAGTGCGAGGGGTCACGAAACATCTCGCTGACCGGGATGGTCAGCAATTGCAGCAATTGCATGAAAGCGGCCGGATCGTGCAGGACCTTTTCCTGCAACGCCGAGATGGTCTGGCACTCGAACTGACTCAACGCATGGTTGACCCGACGCTTGATCGACGCGCCGGAGTAATCGCGAAAATCGTAGCTGTACTTGAGGTAAATCGCCTCGATCAACAAGCGCAATTCGATTTCACTGCTTCGCTCCACTAGATGCGTTCCATCTTCGGTAACCACACGCGAATCAGCGAAAACAGGCGGTCCAGGTCGATGGGCTTGGCCAGGTAATCGTTGGCCCCAGCTTGCAGGCAGCGCTCCTGATCGTCCTTCATGGCCTTGGCCGTCACTGCGATGATCGGCAATTTGCGCCAACGCGGGACCTTGCGGATTTCAACGGTGGCTTCAAAGCCATCCATCTCCGGCATCATCACGTCCATCAACACCAGATCGATGTCCTCCACTTCATTGAGTCGTTCAATCGCTTCCCGGCCGTTGCGACCAATGACCACGATTGCGCCCTTTTGCTCCAGCGCGCTGGTGAGGGCGAAAATGTTGCGCACATCATCATCCACCAGCAGCACCTTGCGGCCTTCGAAGACCCGGTCGCGACTGCGGGCGACCTTGAGCATCTTCTGCCGATCATGGGACAACCGTGATTCGACTTTGTGCAGAAAAAGTGTCACCTCGTCCAGCAGCCGCTCCGGTGAACGTGCGCCCTTGATGATGATCGAACGCGAGTACTTGCGCAGTTCAGCCTCTTCATCACGGGTCAGGTTGCGCCCGGTATAGACAATGACGGGCGGAAAGGAGCAGATGTCTTCGGTGGACATGCGCTTGAGCAAGTCGTTGCCGAGCATGTCAGGCAGCTTGAGGTCGATGATCATGCAATCGAAGACCGACGTACGCAGCAGGTCGAGTGCCTCCTGCGCCAGGCCAACGGCGGTGATTTCTATGTCATCGTCGCCGATCAGGCGGGCAATGCTGTCGCGTTGCAAGTCGTCGTCCTCGACCAGCAGCACACGCTTGACCTTCTGGGTCAGCTTGGCCTCAAGGCGCGCAAATACGTCCTTGAGTTCCTCACGGGTGGTGGGCTTGACCGCATAGCCGATGGCGCCCATGTGCATCGCCGCTTCGACCCGGTCTTCGACCGAAATCACATGCACCGGGATGTGCCGGGTTTCAGCGTGTTCCTTCAGGCGTTGCAGCACGGTCAGGCCGGAATGATCCGGAAGCCGCATGTCCAGCAGGATCGCGTCGGGGATGAACGCCTTGGCCAGGTCGTAGCCTTCGTCGGCGCCATGGGCCACCAGGCATTGATAACCCAGCTCATGGGCAAGGTCGTAGAGGATGTGCGCAAAGTTCGACTCGTCCTCCACCACCAGAATGCAACGGCTGGTGAACGGCCCCTTGTGGCGATCGTCGTCGAAACGCGCAATGTCGACTTCGGCCACCGGTGGCGACAACGCGGGCGGCACTGCATCCGGTGCAGCCGCCACCGCAACGGCACGCATCGGTTCGACAGGCACTTCGCCCGGTTCCACGTACTGCTGCGGCAAGACCAGGGTGAACACACTGCCCTGCCCCGGTTTGCTGGTCACGCTGATGGAACCGCCGAGCAACGCGGCCAGATCACGGGAGATCGATAAGCCCAGCCCGGTGCCGCCGTAACGCCGGTTGGTGGTGCCATCGGCCTGACGGAAGGCTTCGAAAATGCTGTCGTGCTGATCCGCCTCGATGCCGATCCCGGAATCGCGGATGCTGAACGCGATGCCGTCATTCGGCGCCGCGGCGACGGACAGGCCGACGCTGCCGCTTTCAGTGAACTTCACGGCGTTGGACAACAGGTTCTTGAGCACCTGCTCCAGGCGCTGGCGGTCGGTGAACAGCATCGGCGGCGCGCCGTCGAGCAAATCCACCTGGAAATCCAGCTGCTTGTCCGTGGCCAATGGCTGGAACAGGCCGCGCAGGCCATCGACCAGGCGTGCCACGCTGGTGTTCTCCGGACGGATTTCCAGCTTGCCGGCCTCGACTTTGGAAATGTCCAGAATGTCGTTGATCAGGTTGAGCAAGTCATTGCCGGCGGAGTAGATCGACTCGGCGAACTTCACTTGCTCGGCCGTGAGGTTTTCTTCCGGGTTTTCCGCCAGCAGCTTGGCGAGGATCAACGAACTGTTGAGCGGCGTGCGCAGCTCGTGGGACATGTTGGCGAGGAATTCGGACTTGTACTTGCTCGAACGCTGCAATTCCAGCGCGCGCTCTTCGAGCTGGATCTGCGCCTGATTGAGTTCGGTGTTCTTCAGGTCCATGGCGTCGCGTTGCTCGGCCAGCACTTCTGCCTGCTCGGCGAGTTGTTCGTTGGTCTGCTCCAGTTCCACCTGCTGGGTTTCCAGGTGCGCCTGGGACTCCTTGAGCACCCGCGACTGTTCTTCGAGCTCTTCGTTGGCGGTCTTGAGCTCCTCCTGCTGCACCTGCAACTCTTCATTGAGCTGCTGGGTTTCGGCCAGCACTTCCTGCAGGCGCTGGCGATAGCGAGCGGCCTCGATGGACGTGCCGATGTTGCCGGCAATCAACTCCAGCAACGCGACATCGCGGTCATCCAGCGGACGCAGGAAACCCAACTCGATCACGCCATTGACCCGGTCGTCGTCGCTGGTCGGCACCACCAGCACACTGCGCGGCAAACCGTCACCGAGGCCGGAGCTGACCTTGAAATAATCCCCTGGCACCTCGTCCAGGCGAATCAGCCGCGCCTGCTGCGCCACCTGGCCGACAATGCCTTCATCGCTGTAAATCTGCTGATCCCGCTCTTCCTGTTCGCGGGAAAAACCGTAGCTGGCGATGCGTCTGAGACCGCCGTGGTCTTCCCGAACATAGATCGCCGCCACGGCGGTACCGAGGTACTGCGCGCAAAACTGCAGGATGTTGCGTCCCAACAGGTTCAGGCTCAACTGTCCCAGCACCTGCTCGGCGAGTTCGGTCTGGCCGTTGCGCAGCCAGGCCTGTTGCTCCAGGCGCTGGGCACTGGCCTGTTGGGCAGCGAGATTGACGCTGTAGCTTTGTGAAAGGCTGAGCAAATCGCGCCGCCCGACATACGCCAGCAAACCACTGACGCCGGCGATGAACAACAGATAGAGGCTGATGCTCCAGACCGTGGTGCGCCGCACCTCATCATTGCGCGTGGTGCGCAACTGTTGTTCGCTGTCGATCACCTCCTCGAACTGTTTGCGAATTTCATCGGTCAGGCGTTTGCCGCGCCCGGCCTTCACCACCGAGCGATAATCACCGCTGCTGCGCTGCAGATCGATCATCGATTGCGCATAGCTGGCCCACTCCTGTTGCAACGCCTGCAACCGCAGCAAGCGGTCGGTCTGCACCGGGTTGTCGGCAGTGAGCTCGAGCAAGGTGTTGAGGGCCACGGCAATCCGCGGCTTGGCGGTTTCGTAGGGATCGAGGAAATGCTCGTCGCCACTGAGCAGGAAACCGCGCATCCCGGTTTCCAGGTCCACGGTCAGCTTGACCGCTTCATTGGCGTTATTGATCACCCGGTCGGTGTGTTCCACCCACTGGATCGTCGACAGCAGATAGCTGATCAGCGAAACGAAGAACACCGCGCTGATAAGGCCCAGCCCCAACGGCAGGCTGATATTGCGGCTCAGGAGTTTACGAAATCGTTGCTCATCAACCGAGGACGCGGAGGTCATGGGGCAGGCCTTGTCGTACTATCAGAATGCAAGGAGTTTGCCCCAAAACTGGTACATGGATCCATTTTTCTGACATGTTTTCGCGCAAACTCCTACATTCCGCTGCGCCCACGCTAAACAGCGGGTTATCCTTGCTGACCTGCGTCGCCTGCTTTTTTGCGCCGCCTCGGGAACTTGTCTGGAGCTGCCACTTACTGATGCAAGAGGCCGGTGATTTCCAGCGACCGGCAATGCCAATCTTTTTCAGGAAGTCCACTATGTCATCCGCCAACGCCTCCACCATCCTCGTCGTCGAAGACGATGCCATCGTGCGCATGCTGATTGTCGACGTACTGGAGGAACTGGAGTTCAAGGTGCTGGAAGCCGACGGCAGCGAACAGGCGCTGGAGACGCTCAGGGACTCTAACCAACACATAGACCTGATGATGACGGATGTCGGCCTGCCGGTCATGGATGGCCGCGAACTGGCCAAGGAAGCACGTGTCTTGCGTCCTGCCCTGCCCATCCTGTTTGCCAGCGGTTATGCCGAAAGCATCGACGTGCCCGCCGACATGCACGTGATCGGCAAACCCTTCTCCATTGATCAGTTGCGCGACAAGGTAAAAAGCATTATCGGGTGACCTGGCGATCCACTGTGGTTTAATGCGCGCCGTTTTTGTCCCTGCCCTGTCTTCGCTTCAAGGAAATTCCGTACATGAGTGAGCCCCGCGCAACCAAAGTCCTGGTCATTGGTTACGTCTGGCCCGAGCCCCGCTCTTCCGCGGCCAGCGGGCATGTCATGCAGATTCTCGAGATTTTCCTGGAGCAAGGCTGGGATATCACCTTCAGTAGCCCGGCAGGTTTCGGCGAACAGCGCGCAGACCTGACGGCGCTGGGTATTCGTGAAGTACCCATCGAGCTGAACAACAGCAGTTTCGACGCATTCATCAGTGAACTGGCGCCGGACATCGTGCTGTTCGATCAATTCATGATGGAGGAACAGTTCGGTTGGCGGGTCGAGAAGTATTGTCCCGATGCCTTGCGCGTGCTGGAAAGTTGCGACTTGCAAAGCCTCAGGCAGGGTCGGCATCAACGCCTCAAGGAGCGCTTGAAGGCCAGTGAAGACAACAATGACTTCAGCGGCCTGTTCGCCCCGGCGTCGCGTGAAGAATTTGAACACATGGCCAATACCGATCTGGCCAAGCGCGAAATCGCCTCGTTTTATCGTTGTGATTTGACGCTGATGGTTTCCGAAGTGGAAATCGAATTGCTGGTCGAGCAGTTCAGAATTCCGCGCAACTTGCTGCACTGGTGCCCATTGATGGTCGATCTTCCGGCCGGCGCGCCAGTAGAGTACGAAGATCGCGCGCATTTTCTGCACATCGGCAACTTTCGCCATGCGCCCAACTGGGATGCCGTGCTCTGGCTGAAAACCGCGATCTGGCCGCTGATTCGCGCGCAGCTGCCTGATGCGCAGTTGCACATCTATGGCGCGTACACCCCGCCCAAGGCCACTGCCCTGCACAACGCGGCACAGGGCTTTCATGTGCTGAACTGGGCAGAAGATGCCTTGCAGGTGATGTCGAAGACGCGGGTGTGCCTGGCACCGCTGCGTTTCGGTGCCGGCATCAAAGGCAAGATCGTCGATGCGATGCTCTGTGGAACACCCAATGTCACCACGCCAGTGGGCGCGGAAGCCATGCACGATCAAGAGCCCTGGCCCGGTGCCATAACCCGTACGGCGCGCGAATTCGCCGACAGCGCCGTGCGGCTTTATCAGGACAAGGCGCAGTGGCTTGTCGCCCAGACCCAGGCCCGTCACCTATTGGCCAGCCGCTACCCGCAGTCCACCCATGGCCCTGCGTTGATCGAAAGGCTGATCGAATGCCAAAGGCATCTGCCACAGATCAGGCGCGATAACTTTACCGGCAGCATGTTGCGCCATCATCAACACAAAAGTACCCAGTACATGGCGCAATGGATCGAGGAAAAAAATCGCAATCAAGCATAAATTTTGTAGCGCTCGTCCATATCCCCATCAAAACGCCGACAGGATACTCACTGAATTCCGTCGGCGTTTTGCATTTCAGGGTGGCTAACCTATTCAAGGCACCGCGACGCTGTAGATAAGTAACACCCCTCCCTTTGTCACTGCGGATAGTTTCGGGCTGCCTGGAACCTGAAGCCTTCAGGTTGCCAGTGCATTCAGACAAAGGAACAATCATGACAGTCAAAAAAACGGAATTTATCTACAAACAGAACTGGATGAGCAACATCCTCGACGTAGACAGATTAAAACTCACCGATATTGTCTGGCCCTGCACCCATAACGCCGGCATGGACAAAAAAGCACCTGATTTTGATGATGTGACCGGTAACTGGACCACTTGCCAGAGCGATTCATTTGCCTGGCAACTGGCCAATGGCGCACGGGCCTTGGATATTCGCCTCGAATACGCGGAAGATCCGAAACCGGTTTTTCACTTTCAGCACAGTGGGCATCGCTCGGGTCGGGTACTGGACGAGTTGATCGAGGCAGTGCTGTCGTTTCTTGATCACAACCCGGATGAATTCCTCGTACTGGACTTTCATGAACTCAGGGATGGCGGCAAGCCTTTCGATTATAAGAAGCTCAACGACCAACTGGTGCGGCGTCTCGGGATGCGGGTCATACTTCCCGCCAACAGGTATGCCACCGTGGGCGAACTCAAGCGCTCCAGTACAAGTCGGCGAATTGTCATGGCAGCGCAGTTCAGGCCGGGTCTGGACGATAACTATTTCTGGCCGCGCATCCCCCACAAATGGCGCGACAGTGCATTCACCAGCTCCGGCGATCTGCGGACCCATATTGCGAAAACCCTGGAAGATGCGCCTTACGACACATTTTTTTGGTCATTGTCGGCAACTGCATACACGCTATTTGGCGGACCAAGGAATATCAAAGAAAAGATCAACGACTGGTTCAATACCACCGCAGACTGGGTGACGCGTTGCAGCATCATCAATACCGACTTTTTCGACACATCTGAAATTGTCCGTTACTGCTGGAGTGCGAGCAGCATGAAAGCTGTTTACGGCCTCTCACTGCACAAGACATGATCGAGGCGAGAAACAATAAAGTGCGCAGGACCGGCAATCGCTGGCCTGCCGCTACCGAACATCCCGTATGAAGTTGATGATTGACCGCGCGCGTCCCACCACAAAATACTTGATCGCCTTCAATCAACACTACTTTGGCGCAACTTGTTATTCATCAATCAATGCAAGGACGCATTAATGAACAATACGACCCGAAACGATTACGCACTCAATAACTGGATGAGCGCTACACCGGCAATCGATAACCTCTCGCTTGGTGAACTTACACTACCCGGCACACACAATGCGGGGTGCGACTGGCAAGCGAGCTATCCACTGATCCCCGGCGCGCACTGGCTGGCCTGCCAGCACGGTTCGTTCGCAGCTCAACTCAACAACGGTTCACGCGTACTCGATTTACGACTGGACTTTGACGGCCCGGCCATAGAGTTTGAAAAATTCCGATTCCAGCACAATGGCTATCGCTCATCTCGTAACCTGTTGGATTTATTTGCTGCAGTGAATCTGTTTTTACGCGATAACCCTGACGAGTTTGTGATTCTGGATTTTCATCAACTCAAGGACGGGGAACAATCGTTCGACTACGCACTCTTCAACGAGATGATGCTCCGTTATCTTGGCCAGAGAATAATCCCTACCGGCAATAGAGGCCTGCCACTTGGCGTGCTCAAGAAAATCAGCGGCAAGCAGCGAGTTCTGGTAACGGCCCAACAACATCCGGAGTTAAATCCCGACTGGTTCTGCAATAAAATCGAACACAAATGGAGCGGGATTGGCGACACCAGTGTCAAGGAACTCGAGCAGCACATCACGAACGTGTTGAGGGCGCCACCTCCGCGTACCAGCTTGTGGTCACTGTCCGCCACAAGCTACTCAATAGCTGGAGGCCCCGTCGATATCCATGATGAACTGGATAACTGGTTTGATCCCGCCTCCCACGACCGAAGCGAAAGGTGCAACATTATCAATGTCGATTTCATGGAGGAGTCGCAATTGGTTGCCTACTGCCGAAGCGCGAGCTTGATAAATGCCAGAAGAGCCAGAAAAGCCAGATAGTCGCGAAAGCCGAGAAGGCTCCGGTCAGGTTGCGCGACATCGACAACTGGCATTAGCCCCCCCACAGGAGGCATGATCAGGACGCGATAACAAGAAAAGTGCATCGACATGCCCCGTATTGCCAGAGTCACCGATCCTTCCTATGAGTTGATGGACGACCACAATGGTTTGTCCATCATTTACCGCCAGCATGGTTTCCCCTGCCCGCTGGTGCGCTGGCATTTCCACAAGGAATACGAGTTGCACCTGATCGTCGCCAGTTCCGGCAAGGTGTTCATTGGCGATTACATCGGCAACTTCTATCCGCAAACCCTGTTCCTGACGGGCCCCAACCTGCCCCACAACTGGATCAGCCAGGTGGCCGAGGACGAAGTGGTGCCCAAGCGCGACATGCTGGTCAACTTCACCGACGAGTTGTTCGACAGCGGCTATCAAGTGTTCGCCGAGCTCAAGACCCTGGCCCCCTTGCTGGAACGCGCGCAATACGGCATCGAGTTTCGCAGCAAGCACACCATTGTCCAGGCCATGCAGTTGATGCAGCGTATTGCCGATACCAGCGGCATGACCCGGCTCGGGCATTTTTTCATCCTGCTCGAATTGCTCGCCGCCACCGACGACTACCAATTGCTCTCCGGCGCCACGACGCCACAGTTGGCCGACGAGAACAACATCGATCGTACCAACCGTGCGGTGGATTACATCTTCGCCCATTACGGCCGGGAATTGCCGCTGGAAGAAGTCGCCGAACATCTGGGCATGAAACCCACGTATTTCAGCCGCGTATTCAAGCAGGCCACCGGACGCAATTTCATCGAATTCGTCAATCGCCTGCGCATCAGCAAGTCCTGCGAGTTGCTGGCCGATGGCGACAAACCGGTCACGGACGTGTGCTTCGAATCCGGCTTCAACAACATTTCCAACTTCAACCGGCGCTTCCAGCAGCTCAAGGGCATGACGCCTTCGCATTACCGGCGATTGGTGGTGCAGCGGTTGACCGAGCAAAACCTCGGGTAAAAATCAAAAGATCGCAGCCTTCGGCAGCTCCTACACCCTCCTGTAGGAGCTGCCGAAGGC
>NZ_JBWKZB010000046.1:0-47611 GCF_059424105.1 Pseudomonas sp. GW456-E7
AATCAAGATCAAAAGATCGCAGCCTGCGGCAGCTCCTACAGGGGGGTGTGCTGTTTAGCGCATGAACAAGCCGCCGTTGATGTCCCAGCACGCGCCCGTTACGGAGGCGGCGTTGTCGGCGATCAGCAGCAACACGCTGTCGGCGATGAACGCTGGATCACCGAGGGTGCCGGCCGGGATCATTTTCAGGATCTGCTCCAGACGCTCCGGCGCCACGGTTTCGCGCACCACCGGCAAGTCCAGCGGACCCGGCGAAATACTGTTGACCGTCACCCCTTGCGACGCCAGTTCACGGGCGAAAACCTTGGTCAGGGTCGCCACGCCGCCCTTGGCCGCCGCGTAGTGCGCGCCGGTGGCAGTACCGCCGTTCTGCCCGGCCAGGGACGCGATGTTGACGATGCGCCCGAAGCCACGCTCGGCAAAGTGCGCGCCGAACACCTGGCAGGCCACGAAGGTGCCGCGCAGGTTGATCGCCATCGACTCGTCGAACTCTTCTGGCGTGATGTCCATCAGCGCCGCGACTTTCGACACACCGGCGTTGTTCACCAGAATGTCGGTGCCGCCCCACTGCCCGACGAGCAGGTCGCGGGCACGCTGGAAGTCGGCCTTGCTGCGCACATCCAGCTCGATGGCCATGGCGCTGGCGCCGCTGCCATCGAGTTGCAACGCCAGTTGCTGCACGCCATCGAGGCGCACATCCGCCAGGGCGACGCGATAACCTGCCGCATGCAGACGGCGGGCGATGCACTCGCCCAGCCCGCGCGAGGCACCCGTTACGAGGGCTACTCGACTCATGATGGTGCCCTCACAAAAGGAAGCCGAGCGCGCTCAGGCTGTCGGTTGAGTTGATCAGGCGCACCACCTTGCGTTCCAGGGTCGGTACGCCGTCGGTGAAGCGGATGCGGTGGTTCAGCTCGGCCACGAATGGCGTGTGCACGCCGCGCTTGTAGGCGTACAGCAGCTGCGCGGAATTCACTTCGACGATGTCACCGGCCGCTTCCACCAGACGGAAACGCGAGACGGTGCGAATGGTTTTCGCCGCGTCCACCGCCGACGGCGAGAAGCCGGCGCTCAGGCGTTCGATGCGCAGGGCACGCATGCGCGCATCGTCGTAGGCGTAGTTGAGGGTCGCTTCGAAATCCTCGGTGTCCGGGTCGATCGGCACGATGTACTTGCCGCTGTCGCTCCACAGGGTCGCCCATTCGGCATAGTGCTTGTGGTCGAGCAGTTCGGCTTCGCGCCAGATGAATTCGATGGCCTGGGCCAAGGGGCCGGAAAAACCATTCAGGGTGTCGTGATTGCTCATTGGCTCATCATCCTTTTCCACATGTCGTAGGCACCGCGCATGCCGCCTTCGTCGGTGGCGTGGCTGACCTTGTCGCCGTTTTCAGCGGTGATTTCGCGGTTCAGGCCGCGGTTGACCAGGATCGGCGCGTCGACGCCGGCATACGAGCCGCGCTGTACGCGGTCCCAGGCTTCGGCATCGTCAGGGCTGCCGAAACCGAACGGCCCCTGGAAGTGTTCGTGGATGCGCATGCGCTCGCGGTTGGCGATTTCCGGGCCGCCGTCCATGCCGAGGGCCACGTGACGGATCTCGGTTTCGGTGACCGACACCGGACGCAGCACGCGGAAGAACGACATCGACATCGCCACGTTGGGGAACAGGTTCAGGTTGAAACCGGCGCCGTGCAGCGAACGTACGATGCGACGGACCTGATCGGCCGGCAGGGTTTTCGACAGCTCTTCGGTGACGTGGGCGAAGCGCTCCTGCAACTGTTCGGTGCCGTCGTCGTGATCCAGGTCGACGTGCTCCGGCACCATCACCATCACGCTATGGCCGTTGCCCAGGGAGTGGGTCACGGCTTGTTCGTCGGTCATGAACGAGAGCATTTCCGAGGTTTCTTCGTCCACCGACGACATGAACGACTTGTGCACGATCGGGAAGTGATAACCGTCGGTGGTGTTTTCCAGCTGGATCTTCCAGTTGCCCTTGAAACTGAACTTGTGTTCGCCCTGGGTCTTGATCGGGTAGCCGGCGCCCTGCTTCATGAACAGGTCCATCCAGTGTCTGGCACCGCCGAGGAAGTCTTCCAGCGGTTCGATTTCGTCGTTGTAGCTGGCGAAGACCATGCCGGCGTAGCTTTCGACGCGCAGGCTGGTCAGCGGCAGCTCGGACTTCTCCAGAATGCCTTCGTAGCCGTCCGGATACGGCAGCGCCCGCAGCTTGCCGTCCAGGCCATAGGACCAGCTGTGGTACGGGCAGGTGAAACCGGTGGCGTTGCCCTTGTGCTTCTCGCACACGGTGGCGCCGCGGTGGCGGCAACGGTTTTCCAGCACGTTGATGGTGTTCTTCTTGTCGCGTACGACGATCACCGGGCGACGGCCGATGGTGGCGGTCTTGAAGTCGCCTGAGTTGCGCACCTCGCTTTCGTGGGCCACCCACACCCAGGTGCGGTAGAAGATCTTTTCCAGCTCGGCTTCGAACAGCGCCGGGTCGTTGTACAGCGAGACGTCGACGCGGTCGTGACTGACCAGGTCTTCGGGGCTTTTCGACGTTGCGATCAGCCGGTATTCATGAGTGCTCATGCGGTTCTCCTCATGGCTTCTTTTCAGATTTGGGTTGTAGAGGCTTGAAGTTGCGCACCAAAGGCGCAGACCAGTTCGTCCTGACCTTTGCGGCCGACGATTTGCAGGCCGACTTTCAATCCGCCGCAATCGAGCTCCACCGGCACCGTCAGCGCCGGGTGGCCGCTGAGGTTGAAAGGCCGCACCAGCGGGGTCATGCCAGCCACGGCCTTGCTGCCGGCGCGGGCTTCGCTGAGGGTTGGTGGCAAAGTCGGCAGCGTGGGCAACAGCAACACGGCAAAGTCTTCCAGCGCCGCATCCACCTGTTGCGTGAAGCGCGTGCGCACGGCTTCGGCCTGGGCCAGTTCTTCACGGGTGGTGCGGCTGGCCGCCAACAGACGTGTCTCGACATCGGCACCGATCAGGCCTTTGCCGGTGAGATGACCGAACGCGGCCCAGTTTTCAAAATTGATCACGGTCAGGCCGGCGGCGAACGCGGCTTCGAATTCGCTCAATTGCAGATGGCTGCGACGCCATCCGGCACGGTCGGACGCGGCACCGAGACTGGCTTGCAGATGCGCGTCACAGGCCACGTCGAGGAAGCCGACTTTCGCGCCGTCTGCGGGCAGTCCCTGCACGTCAAAGCCTGGGCAAATCACCTGCATGGCGGCGATCAGGTCGTCCATGCTTTTGGCGAACGGCCCGACGCAATCGAGGCTGGATTCCAGTGGATGGGCACCGATGCGGCTGACACGGCCATAGGTCGGCTTGAGCCCGGCGATACCGCAGCACGCCGCCGGCACCCGCACCGAACCTCCGGTGTCGGTGCCGAGGGCGATGTCTGCCAGGCCGGCGGCGACTGCCGAGGCCGAGCCGCTGGAGGAACCGCCCGGCACCCGGTCCGGCGCCTGCGGGTTCACCGGTGTGCCGGTCCAGTCGTTGATGCCGGTGACGCCGAAGGCCAGTTCATGCAGGTTGGTCTTGCCGACGATCTGCCAGCCGGCATCGAGGATCGCGTCGACCACTTCGGCGTTTTTCGTTGCAGCGGGTGCATCGGCGAAGGCACGGCTGCCCGAGCGGGTCGGGTGGCCGGCGATGTCGATGGAGTCCTTGATGGCCACGCGCTTGCCGTTGCCACCGAGGAGGAATTCGCTGATGAAAGTACTCATGTGCCCGCTCCCAAAGTGAAGAGCTCCGTGTTGAACAGCCGTTGCGTACGGAAATGCGCGATCAGCCAAGTGCCGTCGACGTAGCGGAAATCGATGTTCAGGCGCGTGCCGAACAGCTCGTTGCGGCCATCGGCGTAGGTGGAAATCTGCTGCATGATCCACTGCCCCTGCGCCCGATCACCGTCGACCACGATCGACTCGCTGGTGAGGTAATGCAGGTTCAGCTTGAAGTGGTCGGACGGCGGCAGGTAACCGCCGACAAACGCGGCCACGGCATCACGCCCACGGTGCTCACCGAAGGTCTGCGCGGTCTGGCTGCCGACGCCTTCCCAGACCGCGTCTTCGGTGAACAACCGGGCCAGATCGCTGACATGGGTGACAGCCCGCGGCACATCGCACAGGTCCATGTAGTGCGCCATCAGGCGGCGCACCGCGCTTTCCCCTTCGAGCGTCTGAAGACGCTGCAGCAAGGCCTCGTTCATGGCTTACACCCTGGCCGCGTCAGGGATGGTCAGCGGGCGACCGATGCGCGCTTCGACCTTGGCGTAGCGCCACAGGCTGTACTCGCCGACCGGCGTGGTGCGGAACAGGTTGCAGGCGTCGATCACCGACTGGTGGCAGTCGACGTCGGCCATGATGTACACGGTCCAGGGCGAGGTGGTGGACGGGCCGACCATCAAACGGTCGTCGTCCATGGCACCGAGCACGGTGATGCCGGGCATGGCGCCGAGGGAGCCCATCATCTGGCTGAAGCCTTTCCACACGCTCAGGCCTTCACCGGTGGGCAGGTCGAAAAAGTTCTGGGTGATGCCGATGCAGAAGACGACGCGCAACGGTTCCTGGGTAGCTTGGGACATGGTGTTGATCCTTGAAAAAGTAATGAAAAATCAGATGTAGCCCGGGAACGGCGGCACGCCGAGGAACACCGAGCCGGCGCCGTCGTACAGCCCTTCGCTGAGGAAGGCGTGCTGGGTCACCACCATCGAGTCACGCAGGTAGCGTTGCAGCGGATGACGCAGGTAAATCGCGGTGGTCCCGGCCAGGCTGTAGGCGCTCTGCACCACTTCGACACCCGCCTGGGAGACATGGATCGCCGACAGGCGCAGCAGGCTGGTCTGCTCCGGCGTGACCGGGTTGCCGGCCAGGATCGAGTTCCACACCTGTTCAGTGGCGTTGTAGAAGAACCCCCGTGCGGCCATCAGCTTGGCTTCGGCCTTGGCGATCTCGATGCGCACGTAAGCGCGGTCGGCCATTTTCGGCGCACCGGTAATGCCGCCGGCGCCGGCCATGCGACTGATTTCGTCCAGCGCTGCACGGGCCAGGCCGAGGTTGACCACCGCCAGCACTTGCGCGGCGTAGGCGATCGACGGGTAGCGAAACAGCGGTTCGTCGATGGTTGCAGCCCCGCCACGGATGAAGGTCCAGCGGTCCTCGACGAATTTGTCGGTGACACGCAGGTCATGGCTGCCGGTACCCTTGAGGCCGACCACATCCCAGTTCTCGACGATCTCGACCTGGCTGGCCGGGAACACCGCCGTGCGCGGTTTGCCACCCGCCCCACTGGCGCCGATGCCGACACCCAGCAGGTCCGCGCCTTTGCTGCCGCTGGCGAACTTCCAGGTGCCGTTGACCTGCCAGCCGCCTTCCACCGCCTCGGCTGGCTGCAACGGGAACAACCCGCCGGCGAACACCAGGTCCGGGCTCTCGGCGTAGATTTCAGCCAGGGTTTCCGGCGGCAAGGCCGCCAGGTAGACACCGGCGCTGCCGAAGCTGGCGACCCAGCCCGCCGAGCCGTCGGCTTCGGAGATGCGTTCGATCATGTGCAGGAACAACGCCGGTGCCAGGGCGTCGCCGCCGTAGCATTTCGGCGTGGCGGCGCGGTAGATGCCCACCTGCTTGAAGCGCTCGATCATGTCCCGAGGCACGTGGGAGCCGGCGTCGAATTCCTCGCGGCGTTGGCGAACCTCATCCAGCACCTGCTCAAATAGCTGACTCTCGACCATTGGCACGACCGGGCCGGACACAGGGTCTTGTTGCCGCAGCATGGGCTAGTTCTCCGTTTTGATTATTGTTAGAGGGCTCCACCGCTCCTTGTAGGAGCGAGCTTGCTCGCGATGGTCGTCAACGATGACGCTGGAAACCTGGCACCCCGTGGCGCTCTCAGGTTCATCGCGAGCAAGCTCGCTCCTACAAGGGTCGGGTCGTTGCCCTTGCATTGGAGTCCAGTGTAAAAACCGCATCCGCCCGCCACTATTGGTGCGTGCAGCCCCCTCGCTAAAGAAAACCCCTAGGTCCACGCCGGTTACCTCTGAGCGCATCGCGCTGTGCGAGCAGGTATAAAACGCCATACTGCAAATCTCTGCCGCCAGGGGCCGTGCGATGTACCTGCCAAAACCGAACGACTTTTTTGCCCTGATCGAAGCCATGCCGCTGTGCATCATTCTTCATGACGCGCACACCAAGGAGATTCTCTGGGCCAACGCCGCTGCCCTGGCGGCGCTGGGCTTTACCCTGGAGGAACTGACGCCGCTCAAGGCCCCGGACATGACCCGCGATGCGCCGAAGTACCGGCGTTCGGTCGGCTTGCGCTGGCTCGAAGGCGCCGCGCGCACCGGGCAGCGCGCCATCGAGTGGTGCTATCGCTCCAAGCAAGGGGTGGAGATTCTTTCCGAGGCGGTGGCGACCCTGGTGCACCTGGACGGTCGCGATGTGTTGATGGTGCAGTTCCGCGACATCTCCAAAGAGGACAAGGTCAAGCGCGACCTCAAACGTTTCGAAAGCCGGCTCAAGGCCTTCATGCAGGACCTGGCCGAAGGCGTGGCGGTGCTCGGCCCCGAGGGTGACATCCGTTTTATCAGCGACTCCGGCGCGCACCTGCTCAACAGCGAAGTGCACCAGCTGATGGGCAAGAACTTCCTGGCCTGGTGCGACGACGCATCCAGCCAGCGCCTGCTGCAACAATTTGCCCATGAAACGCCGGAACACGCGCCGTTCAACGTGCATTACAAGGTGCAGCGCCGGGATGGCGAGTGGCGCTGGCATGACGCGACCTGCCGCTACATCGAGATCGAGGATGATCTGGTCGGCCATCTGCTGCTGTTCCGCGACGTCACCGAGCAGGTCCAGGCCGAGGAGGCGCGGCGGGTCAGCGAGCAGAAGCTCGAGTACCTGGCGCGCTACAACGCCATGGGTGAAATGGCCGTGGCCATCGCCCACGAACTGAGCCAACCCTTGGCCGCCACCCGCAACTTCATCGAAGGCACGATGATTCGCCTGGGCAACGCCGGCGAAACCGATCAGGACGTCGCCTGGGGTTTGCAAAACGCGGTACGGCAAATCGAGCATGCCTCGGTGATCATCAAGAGCGTGCGCGATTACGTGGTCAAGCTGGAGCAATCGGAAGAGCGGGTCGACCTTAATGAGCTGCTGCGCGAAACCCGCTACTTCATCAGCCTGCGGGCCGATCCGAGCCGGGTGCGCGTGGAAATCATCGCCTCGCCCGAACCGCTGATGGTGAGTTGCGAGAAGGTGCTGATCGGCCAGGTGATCCTCAACCTGGCCTTCAACGCCATCGAAGAAATGGCCGACCTGCCCGCCGAACGCCGCGTGTTGCGTATCCAGGCCAGCCGCGACAACGAGGTGGCGCTGGTGCGCATCGAAGACTGCGGCCGTGGCATCCAGGCCCAGGCGCAGGAGAAGCTGTTCGACGGCTTTTTCTCCTCCAAGGTCAGCGGCAACGGCATTGGCCTGGCGCTGTGCAAGAACATCATCGGCCGCCACCGGGGCGATATCTGGGCGCAAAACCTGACGCCGTGCGGCGCGGTCTTCAGCTTTTCCCTTCCACTCGCCTGACCAGCACAACTCCTCTGGTCTGACATACACAAACCCTGTGGCCTTACACAAACCCTGTGGCGAGGGGGCTTGCCCCCGTTGGGTCGCGAAGCGGCCCCAGCATTTTCCAGTCACACCGTGCCAGCAGGTTTTGCGGCTGCTTCGCAACCGAACGGGGGCAAGCCCCCTCGCCACAATGATTTCACTGGCAATTTCAGCGCGCATGAAGAGGGTTTCACGACACTGGCACAGACACACAAACACTTGGCAGGCAGGGCAATTCTCCTGATCGCGGGGCACGGCAGAATCAAAGGGTAAAAATCTGCCAAAGCACCCGCGATCCGCGTTACCAACAATTCAGGAAGTTCCCCTTATGCGAACAAACAGGATCTCCGTACAGTCAGCGCTTGGCCTGAGCCTGCTTGTACTCGGTTTAAACAGTGCCCGCGCGGACCTGCCCGCCGGTACGATTGGCCAGACCGTTCTGGCGTTTCCACCCGAAGCTCACCGCGCGTTTGTCATCGACGTCGAGTTCGACAGTTTCGTCGCCGGCCGCGTGACCGTGGTCGACCCGGACCAGAAGCGCATCCTCGGCATGGTGCCGACCGGTTTTGCCGCGCCGTCGACCCTCAGCCATGACAAGAAGACCCTCTACAGTGCGGACATCTGGTATTCGCGCGGCACCCGCGGTACCCGTACCGATGTGCTGACCGCGTGGGACAGTTCGACCCTGTCGCCGGCCTGGGAAGTGCTGATCCCGAACAAGCGCGCCGAATCGCTGACCCAGCGTTATGCGCTCAAGCCGAGTGGCGACGACAAGTTCGTCTATGTCTACAACTTCACGCCGTCGACCTCGGTCACTGTGGTCGATACCCAGGCCAAGGCCGTTGCCACGGAAATCGCCATTCCCGGTTGCGTGCTCAACTACCCGATCGGCAACCGCCGCTTCGCCTCGCTGTGCGGCGACGGCAGCCTGCAAGTGGTGACCCTCAACGATCAGGGCCAGGAAACTGCGCGCAGCCGCACGCCGTTCTTTGATCCGAACGCGGAAAAACTGGTGGAGCGCGCGGTCAACGTCGGCGACACCTACTACTTCACCACCACGACCGGCACCGTGCGCCCGGTGGATTTCGCAGGTAGCGCGCCGAAGATCCTGCCGTCCTGGTCGCTGGTTACCGACGAAGAAAAGAAGGCCGGTTGGGCACCGGGTGGCTGGCAGTTGATGGCCGTGGCACCGAAGCTGGACCGCCTGTATGTGCTGATGCACGACGCCCACGAAGCCATGAAGTGGGAAGACCCGAGCCCGCTGATCTGGGCGTTCGACCTCAAGACCCACAAGAAAGTAGCGACCCTGGAAGCCCCGGTTCCGGTGTGGAGCATGCAGGCCACCGGTGACGACAAGCCGCTGTTGCTCGGCACCGATGTGGAAGGCGGTTTGCAGATTTTCGATCTGAAGACCAACAAGCTCACCGGCAGCATGCCGAAAGTCGCGAAGACCGCGACTCAGGTCCTGAGCTACTGAGAGGTTCGGCCATGCACACAGATCCGATCTTCATCATTGCCAGCGCCATCGCCATCGCGGTGTTGCTGGCCAGCGCCGCCACCCACAAGTTGCGCACGCCGGCCCGCTTCGCCCGGCAACTGGCGGACTACCAACTGCTGCCCCAGGCGCTGGTGCGCCCGACGGCACGGCTGGTGCCGCTGCTGGAACTGGCCATCGCCTTTGCCCTGCTGATGCCGGTCAGCCGAGGTTACGCCGCGGTGAGCGCCGCCAGCCTGTTGGCACTGTACGCCGCCGCCATCGGCATCAACCTGTGGCGCGGTCGCGCGGACATCGACTGCGGTTGCGCCGGTCCCGACCAGGCACAACCGCTGCGCCCGGTCCTGCTGGCGCGCAACAGCGCACTGGTGCTGCTTGCACTGGTGGCCAGCGTGGCGCCGGTGGCCCGCGACCTCAACCTGTTCGATGGCTTCGTGACCCTGGCCGCCGCCGCGGTCGCGTTGCTCATCTACGCCGCGGCCGATGGCTTGCTGGCGAACTCCCCTCTTCTGCTCAAATTGATTGGTAGGTAATCGAAATGGAAGGCTTGATTGTTTCCAACGTTCTGCTCTGGGTGCTGCTGGTGGCCGTGGCGTTTGTCGTCATGGGCCTGGTGCGGCAGATTGGCGTGCTGCACGGGCGTCTGGCCCCGGCCGGCGCGCTGATGGTCGACAAAGGCGTGGCGGTCAATGAACCCGCGCCGCAAATCACTGCCAGCGATCGTCACGGTCGCCCGGTGAACTTCGGTTATGCCGGTGAAAAATCGCAATTGCTGTTCTTCCTCTCGCCGACATGCCCGATCTGCAAGTCGCTGCTGCCGGCGATCAAATCCATCGCCAAGGAACAAGCGGGCAGCCTGGATGTGGTGTTCGTCAGCGATGGCGACATGGACGCCCAGCAAGCGCTGATCCGTGAACACAAACTCGAAGACGCCACCTACGTGGTCGGCCCGGAAGTGGGCATGACCTACCAGATCGGCAAGCTGCCGTACGCCGCGCTGATCGACAAGGCCGGCACCCTGCGCGCCAAGGGCCTGGTCAACTCCCGCGAGCACCTGGACAGCCTGTTCGAAGTCGAGCACCTCAAGCACGCCACGCTGCAGCAGTACCTCAATGCCCAACCCCACACTCACGACCACAGCCACGGCCATAGCCACTGATAAGGCAGGGAGACGTTTATGAAACTGCTGGATCTGTTGTTCGAGCGCTCGACCCGCCGTGTGGCCGACACCACCTCGCGCCGCAAATTGCTGTCGCGCATGGGCTCGCTGATGGTGGCCGGTGCCGCCCTGCCCTTGCTGCTGCCGCTGGACCGTACCAGCAAGGCCCTGGCCGCGGAGCCGGCGCAGGCTGGCGACCCGGGTGATCCAAACAGCTGCGACTACTGGCGCTACTGCTCCATCGACGGCTTTCTGTGCAGCTGCTGCGGCGGTTCGGTGACCTCCTGCCCGCCAGGCACCGAAGCCTCGCAAGTGACCTGGATCGGCACCTGCCGCAACCCGGCCGATGGCAAGGACTACATCATTTCCTACAACGACTGCTGCGGTAAGCAAAGCTGCGCCCAGTGCGCCTGTACCCGTAACGACAGTGAAGAACCGGCTTACCGCCCGTTCAACAACAACGATGTGAACTGGTGCCTGGCCGCCAAGTCGCACATCTACCACTGCACCGTTTCGGTGATCCGCGGCGTCGCCGTCTAAACGCGCACTTTCCGCCGGTTGCTCGCGCAATCGGCGGTTTTTTTCTGTGGCTGCTTTTCATTTTTTTACTGCTTTGTCTGTGTACCTGTAGGAGCGAGCCTGCTCGCGAAGACCGTCAACGATAACGCGGGCTATCTGGTTCAACGCGGCGCCCTTGAGTTCTTCGCGAGCAAGCTCGCTCCTACATGAAGGTGCCAAACCGGTCATCAGCGGAGGTCTGTTTTATGCGTAGGTTGATATTGCTCGGACTCGTCTGCGCCCTGAGCGCCCCGGTCGCGTTCGCCCGGGCTATTCCCGACCCGGCGCAGGGCCATGCGCCGGGCAACGAAGAGGTGCAAAAACCGATTGCCCAGGCCGGGTACGGCGTCGGCGTCAACTATCAGTTGCAATGCGCCGGTTGCCACCTGGGCGACGGCACGGGTTCCGCCGCCAATGACACGCCACGGATGAAAGGCTTTGTCGGCAACTTCCTGAAGGTACCGGGCGGCCGCGAATTCCTCGTGCGGGTGCCGGGCATGTCGCAGTCGGCGCTGAACAACGCGCAACTGGCGGACTTGCTCAACTGGCTGATGCGTAAAGACGGCATGGCGGGCGAAAGCCTGCCGGCCGACTATCAGCCTTACACCGCCGAAGAAGTCGCGGCGCTGCGCGCCCAGACCATGCTCAACCTGCCCGGCACCCGCAGCGAGTTGATCAAGGCCATGCGCGTCCGGGGCATCGCCATCGATGACGGGATGACTGCTGGAACGATGGACTCGCCGACGGCAAATCAGTAACGTAGCCGGTGCTGCTTTCGAATCCACAAAAGCGAAAAGGGAGTTTGCATCGTGACCGAAGAGACAAAACCCAAAGGACCGGCTTCGTACTTCCCGTCAATCGAGAAGAAGTATGGGCAGCCGATCAGCCATTGGCTGGACCTGCTTAAAACCCTCAGCGACAAGAAACACATGGAAATGGTGGCCTGGCTCAAGACCGAACACGGCATGGGGCATGGCCACGCCAACGCGTTGGTTGCCTATCATTTGGCAACGGCCACCTAGCGCCGGACAACGCCATGCCCGCCCCCGAATCCACCCTCCTCGACAGCTGGCACCACAATGCCCGGGCCTGGATCGACGCCATCCGCACGGGCACCATCGAAAGCCGTCTGAAGGTCACCGACCAGGCCATTCTGCTGGCGGTGCTGGGGCGCCAGCCCGAGCGGGTGCTCGACCTGGGTTGCGGCGAAGGCTGGCTGTTGCGTGCACTGACGGACCGGGCCATCGAGGCGGTCGGTGTGGATGGCGATGCGACGCTGGTGGAAGCGGCGCGGGCGGCGGGTGCTGCACCGGTGCATCTGGCGAGCTATGAACAGCTGGCAGCGGCAGCCGTCGACATCGGCCGCGACTACAACCTGATCTGCGCCAACTTCGCCCTGCTGCATCAGGACATCATCCCCCTGCTCGGCGCCATGAACAGCCTGCTCGCCCCTGGCGGCGCGCTGGTGATCCAGACGCTGCACCCGTGGGCCGTTGCGGCGGGCGACTATCAGGATGGCTGGCGGGAGGAGACCTTTGCCGGGTTCAAGGGCCAGTGGCAGCCCATGCCGTGGTACTTCCGCACCCTGTCCAGTTGGCTCAACGCGCTGGACATGGCGGGTTTTGTACTGGCCGGCTTGCAAGAACCGCAGCACCCGCAAAGCCCTGTGCCGCAGTCGTTGCTGTTGGTGGCCGAGCCGCGGTTGTAGGAGCAAAGAGGCCGGCACATTCGACATCAATGTTGCCTGACACTCCGTCATCGCGAGCAAGCTCGCTCCCACAGGTTAAGGGGCTGTACGCAAAATCTGCGAACTAACCAGGTCACTGTGGGAGCGAGCTTGCTCGCGATTGCGGTCTGGCAGTCACTACACCGGTGTCTGTCATGCCGCCTTCGCGAGCAGGCTCGCTCCCACAGGTTCAGCGGTTGAGCGCAAAATCTGCGAATTAACCAAATCATTGTGGGAGCGGGCTTGCCCGCGAAGAGGCCGGCACATTCGACATCGATGTCGCCTGACAGTCCGTCATCGCGAGCAAGCTCGCTCCCACAGGTTCAGCGGTTGAGCGCAAAATCTGCGAACTAACCAGGTCACTGTGGGAGCGAGCTTGCTCGCGATTGCGGTCTGGCAGTCACTACTCCGGTGTCTGTCATGCCGCCTTCGCGAGCAGGCTCGCTCCCACAGGGTTCAGTGGTAGATCCAGCAAAGCGTCAGGCCCATTCTTTACGCAACTGACGCGCAGCGTTGACCATGTGCACCAGCGCCGCTTCGGTTTCCGGCCAGCCGCGGGTTTTCAGGCCGCAGTCCGGGTTGACCCACAGGCGGTCGGCGGGAATGCGCCTGGCGGCCTTGCGCAGCAGGTTGGCCATTTCCGAGGCGTCCGGCACCCGTGGCGAGTGGATGTCGTACACGCCGGGGCCGATGTCGTTCGGGTAGGCGAAGGCTTCGAACGCGTCCAGCAACTCCATGTCCGAGCGTGAGGTTTCGATGGTGATCACGTCGGCATCCATGGCGGCGATGGACTCGATCACATCGTTGAACTCGCTGTAGCACATGTGGGTGTGGATCTGGGTTTCGTCACGCACACCCGAGGCGCACAGGCGGAACACTTCGGTCGCCCAGTCCAGGTAGTGCTGCCACTGCGCCTGGCGCAACGGCAAGCCTTCGCGGAACGCGGCTTCGTCGATCTGCACGATCCTGATCCCGGCGGCTTCCAGGTCCACCACTTCGTCGCGAATGGCCAGGGCCAGCTGACGAGCCTGTACTTCACGGGTCACGTCTTCACGGGGGAACGACCACATCAGCATGGTCACGGGACCGGTCAACATGCCCTTCATCACTTTGTCGGTGAGGCCTTGGGCGTAGCGGATCCACTCCACGGTCATGGCTTTCGGGCGGCTCAGGTCGCCGAAGATCACCGCCGGTTTCACGCAGCGCGAACCGTAGCTCTGCACCCAGCCAAAACGCGTGAACACATAGCCGTCGAGTTGCTCGGCGAAGTATTCGACCATGTCGTTGCGCTCGGCTTCACCGTGAACCAGCACATCCAGGCCCAGGCATTCCTGCACTTGCACGGCGTGGCGAATCTCGCTGTGCATGGCTTCGGTGTATTCGGCTTCGGTCAGCTTGCCTTGCTTGAACGACTGGCGCGCCAGACGGATCGACGCGGTTTGCGGGAACGAACCAATGGTGGTGGTCGGGAACAGTGGCAGGTTCAGGCCGGCGCGTTGCCTGGCAATACGCTGGGCAAACGGCGATTGACGCTGGCTGTCCCTGGCGCTGATCGCGGCCACACGGGCCTGAACAGCCGGTTTGTGGATGCGTGGCGATGCAGCACGGGCCGCCTGAACGGCGCGGCTTTGGCTCAGCGCATCGAGCACGTTCGGCGCCTCGGGCTCGTTGACCGCCTGAGCCAGCAGCGCGACTTCTTCACACTTCTGCACGGCAAACGCCAGCCAGCTTTTCAGCTCGGTATCGAGTTGCTCTTCGCGGCCCAGATCAACCGGGCTGTGCAACAGCGAGCAGGACGGCGCGACCCACAGGCGATCGCCCAGGCGTTCGTGAGCGTGCTGCAGGGTGGCCAGGGCGTTTTCCAGATCGCAGCGCCAGACGTTACGGCCGTTGACCACACCCAGCGACAGCACTTTATAGGCTGGCAGGCGGTCGAGAATGGTCGGGTACTGTTCAGGTGCACGCACCAGATCGATGTGCAGGCCATCCACCGGCAGGTTGGCGGCCAGGCCGAGGTTCTCTTCCAGGCCACCGAAGTAAGTGGCGACCAGCTTCTTCAGCGGATCGCGCTGGATCAGGTTGTAGGCGCGTTCGAAGGCGTTTTTCCAGTCCTGAGGCAGATCGAGGACCAGGATCGGCTCGTCGATTTGCACCCACTCAACGCCCTGTGCCGCCAGGCGCTGGAAGATCTGGCCGTACAGCGGCAGCAGGCGTTCGAGCAGTTCGAGCTTGTCGAACCCGGCACCCTTGGCCTTGCCCAGCCACAAGTAGGTCAGCGGGCCGATGATCACCGGCTTGACGTTGTGCCCCAGTGCGAGGGCTTCTTCGACTTCTTCGAACAGTTGATCCCAGCCAAGCTGGAACTGCTGGTCGGCGCTGAATTCCGGGACCAGGTAGTGATAGTTGGTGTCGAACCACTTGGTCATTTCCTGGGCGTGGGCACCGCCGCAACAGCTGTCGCTCACACCGCGCGCCATGCCGAACAGGGTCTGCAGGCTGGCCTTGCCATCGTGCGGGCGGAAACGCTCAGGGATCACACCGAACATCAGCGAGTGGGTCAGGACCTGGTCGTACCAGGCGAAGTCGCCGACTGGCAACAGCTCGATCCCGGCCTTTTTCTGCAAGTCCCAGTGGGTCTTGCGCAGGTCACGGCCAACGGCGCGCAGGCCGGCTTCGTCCAGCTCGCCCTTCCAGAACGCCTCTTGGGCCTTTTTCAGTTCACGGTCGCGGCCGATGCGCGGAAATCCAAGGGAATGGGCCAATGCCATGACAATAAAACTCCATGTGGTTGATGGCGTCATTGTCGGTAGTTGAGCCCTGGTGAGACAAACTCATTTAAATCGTGATGATCACGAGTTTATTTCATGAAGATAGACGCAGGCCTTTGCGTCGAAGCGCGACGCACTACGCCTGATAGTAATAAAGCTTGTTGATGATCACCCAGCGACCGTCCACCTTCAGCAACGACAGGTAATCGGTAAACCGTATCCCGGCGAAATCATCGATGACCTTGACCGCCGCGGCGTCGCCGGTGACATCGAGACTGATCACCTGCCAAAACGGCTGCGTACCGGCAGGCGCCGGGATTTCGGCCTTGATGGCGATGACAAACTCATCCAGGGAAGCCCATTCAAGCACCTTCTGGAAGTGACCGATGATGCGACAGTCTGGATGAAAGGCCTTGCGCAACAGCGCTTCATTGGCGAAGACCATGCCCTCCACGTAATGACGCACCACCAGGTGGATCTGTTCGGTATCTATCGATTGAGTGCTCATGATTGAACCTCTGGTTGTCTTGACCGACAGTCTCCCCCAGGCTGATCAAGCAGAAAGTCTAGGCAGCGCTCGTGCAGTTGCGCGGTTTTACGACCGGAGGCGCGGAGCCCACGCAAAAAAAAACAGTGGCGAGGGAGCTTGCTCCCGCTGGGTCGCGCAGCGGCCCCATAAAGGGGACTGCTGCGCAGTCCAGCGGGAGCAAGCTCCCTCGCCACAAGTCATGTATTTCTGCAGGAATAACACCAGGTCACACTGATCAAATCTCCCAGATCAGGTTGACCGCCGCATAACGCCCAGGCTGAGTCATACGATCAAGACCCGCTGCGTTTTCGTCGCGGCCCTGCACGTCACCCCAGTTCCAGTACTTCTTGTCGGTGACGTTGAACAGGCCGCCGTTGATCGACACTTCCTGCGTCACCTGCCACCAGGCCGTCAGGTCGAGGGTGCCATAGCCCGGGGTCTCGAACTGGCGGTTGATCAGCAAGTCGGCATCGCCGCTGTGGTCGACGCGGTCCTTGGACTGAACCAGGGTCCACATGACCTGGCCGCCATACACACCGCTCGGTGCATCGTAGGCCAGGCCCATGACAGCCTTGAGCGGGTCGACACTGTTGAGCGCCTCGCCGGTTTCCTCATTCTTGCCGCGTGCATAGGCAATCGAACCCAGGGCACGGGTACCTGCCGGCATGAAGGCGTCCAGCTTGATGTCACCCTTGGCTTCGGCACCACGGATGGTGACCTTGCTCACGTTTTGCGACTGGAAGGTCAGCGGGATGTCGCTGGTCGGATCGGTGAAGCTGACCGTTTCGATGAAGTCCTTGTATTTGTTGTAGAACAGCGCGATGCCGAAGCTGCCCAGGTCATAGCGACCGCGCAGGCCGGTCTCGAAGCTGTTGCTGGTTTCCGGCTTGAGGTTCGGGTTGCCGATTTGCTTGTAGCCAAATTGCGGGTTGCTGAACTCACCGTACATGTTGACCGGGTTCGGCGCGCGGAAGCCGGCAGCGTACTGGCCGTAGACGCTTTCGTGTTCGGTCAGCTGATAGGTCACGCCGAATTTCGGCGAAATGTGATCGTCGGAGAGGCGCGAGGGATCGGTGTCCGAGGGCAAACCGTTGAGGTATTCCTGCGTGACGTGCGGTGTCTGACGGTAGTAGTCGTAGCGCAGGCCTGGCAACAGGGTCCAGCGGCCGACCTCGATACTGTCCTGGACGAACAGGCCCAGGGATTCGCTGGTCGGATCCGGGAAGTCGCTGACCGGGAAGTTCTCCGTGGCCGGCACAATGGCGCCGGTGTCCAGGCGCACTTCTTGACCCGTACGCTTGTTGCTCGACTCGATGCGTTTGACCTCGGCACCGTAGATCAGGTGATGCCGGGTGTCGGCAATCGCGAATTCCTTGTCCAGCTGGGTGTTCAGGCTCCACAGGCGCTCATCGTAAGTCGACTGACGGGTGCGCACGCGATTGACCCGCGAGGTGGTCTGGCGCTGCTGATAAGTGTCCTGGTCGTTGCTGCTTTCCTGATAGTTCAACTGCCATTGCAGCTTGTCGGCCATCGCGCTGTCCAGGGCCAGGGTATGGGCCAGGCTGTAGCGGGTGCGGTCGATGCTGTCATCGGCCGTGGAGCCGAGAATCGCCGGGCTGGTGAGGGTGGCGCGGGTGACGATATCGCTCAGCAGGTTGCTGTTGGCGTCATCCTGGTAGCGCTCGTAGGTGAACTGCAGGCGGTCGCCCTCGCCGTAGTCCCAGCCCAGTTTGGCCAGCACGTTTTCGGTGGTGTAGTTCAGCGGGTTGGCTTCGGTGCGCGATGCGCCTACACCACCGACATTACCTGCGGTGTCGGTGGACTGACCGTCGCGGCGACCCAGGTGCAGCAGGCCGTCGACCGTGCCGGTACGCCCGGCGAACGTGGCGCTGCGCTGCCAGCTGTCATCGCTGCCGTCGTAGCCGGTCTTGAATCGCGCGTAGGTGTCGTCGCCGTCTTCGAGGTACTCGCCGGCATCCTTGGTCAGGTAGCTGACCGCACCGCCGATGGCGTCGCTGCCGTACAACGAGGACGCCGGGCCGCGGATGATTTCCACCTGCTTGATGGTGTCGAGGTCGACGTAGTTGCTGCGCACGTCCTGGAACGGGCTGAAAGCGTTGCTTTGCGGCACGCGCACGCCGTCGACCTGGGTCAGTACGCGATTGCCGTCGATGCCGCGGATGTTCGCCCCGGACAGGCCGAAACGGCTGCCGGTGCCGCTGACCGAAACGCCCGGCTCGTAACGCACCACATCCTTGAGGTCCTTGTCGTTTTGCTGATCGATTTCACGCTCGCTGTGCACCGACACGGTACTCGGCACTTGCAGCAGGGTCTGCTCGGTGCGGGTGGCGGTCACGCTGACGGTATCGAACTGGGTAACGGGTTCAGCGGCAAAGGCCAGCGAAGGCGAGAGCAACAGCAAGCAGAGCCAGGGACGCATGGCGAATGGCGGGCGGATCGACATCTAACTTTTACTCCTGGGATCTGACAGGGGTCACTTGCATGCAGGGTGTTGAAGGGGGTCTGCATGGGCGACGGACACTGTCCGGCGTGTGTTTGATTTTTTTATGGACAAAGCGTTTGGCCCCGTTCTGCTGATGGGATGTATACAAAAACGCTCGTCGGCAGCGGCGGCGAAGATAACCAGCTTGACTTGTAAATGCAAATTATTACCATATGCATTCCGCTTAAAACTGGAACGAGTGTGCATGAAGCACTTCTGGGGTTGTCTGGGGTTATCGATTGCGCTGCATCTGAGCGCCGGATGGCTCGTTCGCGAGATTCAGGCCGCGCCCGAACCCCTGGCCTTTCAGCCGCCGATGGCGATTCAGTTGGTGACGCTGGCACCGATTGCCGTGCCCGCACCCACTCCGCCGCAGCCCGTGCGCGCACCTGCCCCGATGCCGGCATCAGCACCTGCGCCTGTACCTGCGCCTGTACCTACGAAACAACCTGAAACGGCGAAAGCCGAGACCGCACCGACACCGGTCAAGCCGCTGCCGGTCAGCACCCAGCCGTCCTTGGTCAAGGCGCCAGGCAAGCCACAACCGCCTGCCGAACCTCGTGGCGAAACCAGACCGGAACCCCGTCGTGCCGACCCCGTGGAGCTTCCGGCCACCATGGCGCAGACCCCGACTCGACCGGCACCGGCAGCGACGCCCGCCGCCGCGCCCGCACAGAACGCCAACCCGACCCTCCCCGTCGCTGCCGCTCCGACGCCCATGCTCACCCCGGTGGTCAGCCTGCGCCCGTCTTTCGTCACCCCTCCCCCGGCGCCCCGTTATCCCAACACTGCCCGCCGTCGCAACCAGCAGGGTGTGGTGCGGATCGAGGTGCGCCTCGACGAGCGCGGCCAGCAACTCAAGCTGACGCTGGTGCGTTCCTCGGGGGTTGAAAGCCTTGACCAGGCTGCTCTCGAAGCAGTGACCACCTGGCGTTTCCGCCCCGAAATTGTCGACGGCCGGGCTGTGCCCAGCCGTGTAGAGATACCAATAGAATTCGCCCTCACGGCGAACCGTTGATCCTGAAGGAGCATCACATGACCGCCAATACTTCCGCCCTGCCAGTCGCCCCGGCCCTGTACCAGAGCTGGCAACAACTGCGCGCCGAACAACCCGGCCTGCGCGCCCGCGATGCCGCGGCCAAACTGGGTGTCAGCGAAGCTGAACTGACCGCCAGCCGCCTGGGCACCGATACCGTGCGCCTGCGTCCGGAATGGAAGGAACTGCTGCCGGCGCTGGGTGAACTGGGCACCATCATGGCCCTGACCCGCAACGAGCATTGCGTGCACGAGCGCAAAGGTGTGTACAGCGAAGTGACCGTGATGGGCAGCGGCCAGATGGGCATGGTGCTGTCGCCGGACATCGACCTGCGCCTGTTCCTCAGCGGCTGGGCCAGCGTATTCGCCGTCGATGAAAACACCCCGCGCGGTCCGCAGCGCAGCCTCCAGGTGTTCGACCGCCAGGGCCTGGCCGTGCACAAGGTCTACCTGACCGCCACCAGCTTCGATGCCGCCTGGGCACCGCTGGTCGAGCGTTTCCGTGCCGAACAACAGACGGCCGAACTGGACCTGCAACCGCTGCCACAGGCCAAGGCGCCACGCGTCGACAGCGAAGTGGACGTCGACACCCTGCGCAGCGAATGGTCGCAGCTCAAGGACACCCACGACTTCTTCATGCTGCTCAAGCGCAACGACGTGGCGCGCACCCAGGCCCTGCGCCTGGCCGGTCACGAGTGGGCCGAACCCTTGGCCACCGTCGAGCTGACCCGGGTCATCGAAGAAGCCGGCAAGCGCGAAGTGCCGATCATGGTGTTCGTCGGCAACAAGCACTGCATTCAGATTCACTCAGGGCCGGTCAGCAACCTGCGCTGGATGGACACCTGGTTCAACGTGCTCGACCCGATGTTCAACCTGCACCTGAAGACGACCGGCGTGACCGAGTTGTGGCGTGTGCGCAAGCCGAGCGTCGATGGCATCATCACCAGCTACGAAGGTTTCGATGCCGAAGGCGAACTGGTGATCCAGTTGTTCGGTGTGCGCAAGCCGGGCATTCCTGAGCGTGACGACTGGCGTGCCCTGGCTGAAACCGCCACCCCTCTGATCGGCTAAGGAAGAGTCCCGATGCGTATCAAAACACTGCTGGCCTGTGCCGGCGTGCTCGTCAGCCAGATGGCCGTCGCCGACGCCCTGCCCCAGCGCTGGGTCAGCGCCGGCGGCGCATTCAGCGAATGGGTGGTCGCCCTGGGCGGCGAAAGCAAGCTGGTGGGTATCGACAGCACCAGCCAGTACCCGCCATCGCTGCACAGCCTGCCGGGCGTCGGCTACCAGCGTGCACTGGCGGCCGAAGGCATCCTGGCCCTGAAGCCGGACATTCTGGTGGGCAGCAACGAAATGGGGCCGCCACCGGTGTTGGAGCAACTCAAGGCCGCCGGCGTGCGCATTGAATTGCTGTCGGCCAAGGCCGACGTGCCGGCCCTGCAACACAACCTGACCGAACTCGGCCAACTGCTGGGCAAGGAAACCGAGGCCCAGGCGCAGATGGCGGGCTACCTCAAGCGTCTGCAAACCCAGGCCGATCGGGTCAGGCTGGCGCAGCAACAGCAACCGGCGCCCCGGGTGCTGATGCTGCTCAGCCACTCCGGTGGCAACCTGCAAGTGGCGGGCAAGGACACCCTGGCGGCCTGGATGATCCAGCAGGCCGGCGGCAAGAGCCTGGGCGAGCACAACGGCTACAAACCGGTCTCCAGCGAAGCCATGCTGAGTCTGGACCCGCAGGTGATCATCTTCGCCGGTGGCAAACTGCAAGGCGATGCGGCCCGCAAAGCCCTGCTGGAACAGAACCCGATCCTGGCGCAAACCCAGGCCGGGCGTGATGGCCGGGTGCTGGTGATCGACCCGACGCTGCTGGTCGGTGGCCTTGGCCCGCGAGTGCCGGACGCCTTGACGCGTCTGTCCACGGCGTTCTATCCGGATGTCAAGGCGCAGACTGCCGAGACCCACCCATGACGGCCATTTTCCGGCCGCGTCCGACCTTGATCTGTTTACTGCTGTTGCTGGTGCTGGTGTTCTGGCTGTCCCTGGCCCTCGGGCCGGTGAGCCTGCCGCTGGGCGATACCTTGCTGGCCGGGATGCGCCTGCTGGGGTTGCCGCTTGACGGGGGTGACACGCAGCAGGCGGAGCTGATCCTCGGTCAGATCCGTCTGCCGCGCAGTCTGCTCGGCATCGCCGTGGGCTCGGTACTGGCGTTGTCCGGCGTGGCGATGCAGGGGTTGTTCCGCAACCCCTTGGCGGACCCGGGCCTGGTCGGCGTCTCCGGCGGTGCCGCGCTGGGTGCCGCCCTCGCCATCGTCGGCGGCAGTTTGCTGGGTGGCGTGCCACCGGCCATCGAACCTTACCTGCTGTCGGTCAGCGCCTTCGCCGGTGGCTTGATCGTCACGGCGGTGGTGTATCGCTTCGGCCGCCGCAACGGGCAAACCGACGTTGCCACCATGCTGTTGGCGGGGGTGGCGATGACGGCCATGGCCGGTGCCGGCGTGGGTCTGTTCACCTACCTGGCCGATGACGCGACCCTGCGCACCCTGACGTTCTGGAACCTGGGCAGCCTCAACGGCGCCAGCTATCCGCGCCTGTGGCCATTGCTGATCGTCACTGTGGGCGTGGCGCTGTGGTTGCCACGTCGCGCGGCGGCACTCAACGCCATGCTGCTGGGCGAGTCGGAGGCCCGTCACCTGGGCTTCGACATCGAGCGCATCAAGCTTGAGCTGGTGTTGTGCACGGCGCTCGGCGTCGGCGCGGCCGTCGCGGCGGCCGGCCTGATCGGTTTCATCGGCCTGGTGGTGCCGCACCTGATGCGCCTGCTGGTCGGCCCGGATCACCGGGTGTTGCTGCCCGCGTCGTTGCTCGCCGGTGCGAGCCTGCTGTTGCTGGCCGACCTAGCCGCGCGCCTGCTGTTGGCGCCGGCCGAATTGCCGATCGGCATCGTGACCGCACTGATCGGCGCGCCGTTCTTTCTTTATCTGCTGGTACGAGGGCGTTCCTGATGCTGCGGGCAAACAACTTGCTGGTACGTCGTGGCAACCGCACGGTACTGGCGAACATCGATATCCAATTGCGCCCCGGCGAAGTGCTCGGTGTGCTGGGACCGAACGGCGCCGGCAAAAGCACCCTGCTCGCCGCCTTGTGCGGCGAACTGCCGACCAGCGAAGGCACGGTCAGCCTCGACGAGCGTCCACTCGCCGACTGGCCGGGCCAGGAACGGGCCAGGCGCCTGGCCGTGCTGCCGCAGAGTTCGAGCCTGAACTTTGCGTTCTCGGTCAATGAAGTCGTGGGCATGGGGCGCCTGCCTCACGCCAGCGGCCGCGTGCGCGATGGCGAAATCGTCGCCGAGGCGCTGTCAGCGGCCGATGCGCTTCATCTTGCCGGACGCAGTTACCTGGCGCTGTCCGGCGGTGAACGCCAGCGCGTGCATCTGGCGCGGGTGCTCGCTCAACTCTGGCCGGGGGCCGAAGGGCAAACCCTGCTGCTCGATGAACCGACGTCGATGCTCGATCCGCTGCACCAGCACACCATTTTGCAAGCCGTGCGCGACTTTGCCGAGCGCGGTGCAGCGGTGCTGGTGATTCTGCACGACCTCAATCTGGCGGCGCGTTACTGCGATCAACTGCTGTTGTTGCAACAGGGCCTGCCCCACGCCTACGGTCCACCGGCACAGGTGCTGACCGCCGAGGCGCTGGCGGCGGTGTATGGCCTGGAGGTGCTGATTCACCAACACCCGGAACGCGGCCACCCGTTGATCATCGCGCGCTGATACCGTCCCCCCTCCTTCGTTGATCGAGGGGGCTTATGTCTATTCAAGGAAAACCGATGCGCTTTCTGCTGCTGTGTGCGTTCAGCCTGTTGGCTGCCTGCCAAACCCATTCTGTAACGCCGCCCCCGGCGCCGATTGCCCCGCAAGGGCGCGATCACGCCGATCTCGGCGTCATCCGCGAACTCGCCAGCGGTCGCACGCTGACACCGCAGGAACTGGTCGAACGCCTGGCCGTCGCGCCGCGGGTTCTGGTCGGTGAACAGCACGACAACCCGGACCACCACGCCCTGCAATTGTGGTTGCTGCGCGAGCTGGCGGCACAGCGTGCCCAGGGCAGCCTGCTGATGGAGATGCTCAATCCCGATCAACAGGCCAAAGTCGATGCCGCGCAAGCCGCGACCCGCGCTGGCCAGCCGCCGGCCGATGCGTTCAAGGCGCTGGCCTGGCAGGCCAATTGGGACTGGAGTGTCTACGGTGCCCTCGTCACCTACGCGCTGCGCCAACCCTATCCGCTGCTGGCGGCGAATCTGGACCGCGCACAGATCATGCAGATCTATCGACAGCGCCCTGAGTTGAAAGGCGAAGCGTCCACCACCCGACAGGTGCAGGCGACCTTGCTGGACGACATCCGCCAATCCCATTGCGGTCTGCTGCCCGAATCACAAATGCCGGCCATGCTCGCCGTGCAGCAACAACGCGACCGTCGCATGGCCGAACGCCTGATGGCCTCGCCGACGCCGGCGTTGCTGCTGGCCGGGGCCTTTCACGTGCGCAAGGATCTCGGGGTGCCGCTGCACTTGAAAGACCTCGGTGCCGGTGAAGGCAACGCCGTGCTGATCCTCGCCGAAGCGGGCAAGACCGTGACCGCCGAGAGCGCGGATTACGTGTGGTACACGGCCGCACAGCCGGAACAGGATCATTGCGCGAAGTTGCGTCGTTAAACGCGACCGAAACATTGGCGAGGGGGCTTGCCTGTGGCGAGGGAGCTTGCTCCCGCTGGGTTGCGTAGCGACCCCAAAAAAAAGAGGGCCTGCTGCGCAGTCCAGCGGGAGCAAGCTCCCTCGCCACAGGCAAGCCCCCTCGCCACAAGAGCTCTCTCGCCCTGACGGCGCGACACTATGTCACGCCTCTGCGCCGGTCCAATGGTCGTATCCACCCCGCCGCTACCGGCACAGTTTGTTAAGATCCCCCCGATTTTTTCGTCTGTACAGTCACTACGCTGTCAGTTTCAGCCTGTTCAACAGGATGCTTTTTTCCATGAGTACTTTGTATACCCGCCGAACTGTCCTGCAAGGCATGGGCCTGTTGAGCCTGGGCCTGCTCGCCGGTTGCGACGACAGCAGCAAGTTGTCGTTCAAGTACGGCAAAGATCTCAGCGACAAGATCATGGGGCGTAACTTCAAGCTCACGAACACCGAGGGCGAAACCAGGATGCTGGGCAGCTTTCGCGGCCTGATGCCGTTGGTGTTCTTCGGCTTCACCCAGTGCCCGGCCGTGTGCCCCACCACGCTGGCCCGTGCCGCCCAGGCCAAAAAGCTGATGGGCCGCGATGGCGAAAGGCTGCAGGTGATCTTCATCACCCTGGACCCTGAGCGCGATACGCCAGAGCTGCTCGACAAGTACGTCAAGGCCTTCGACCCGAGTTTCGAAGCGCTGTACGGCACCCTGGAAGAAACCGCCGCCACCGCCAAGGAATTCGGCGTGTTCTTTGAAAAAGTCCCGAGCGGCGATACCTATACCCTCTCCCATACCGCGACCAGTTATGTCTTCGACTCCCGGGGCAATCTGCGCCTGGGGCTGTCCGCGTCCCTGACGGCCAAAGAGTGCGCAGAGGACCTGCTCACCGTGATGGAGGTTTGCTGATATGAATGCCCCGCAGGCTAAGAACCGTTTCGCACAGCGTTGCAAGCAACTGGCACTGGGCCTGTCCCTGGTCGGCCTGGCCTTTCAGGTGTCGGCACAAACCCGGGTCGACGACGCCTGGGTCCGCGCCACCGTAGCCGGCCAGCCGTCGAGCGGCGCCTTCATGACCGTCACCGCGAGCAGCGACAGCAAACTGTTGAGCGTGCAAACGCCGGTGGCAGCTCTGGTGCAGATTCATGCAATGAGCATGAAAGACGACGTGATGAAAATGCAGCAGGTGGACGCCGTGGCACTGCCGGCCGGTAAAGCGGTGAGCCTGGATCCCAATGGCTACCACATCATGCTCATGAACCTGACGGGCCAGATCAAGGAAGGCGACAAGGTACCGCTGACCCTGACCGTCGTAGACGCCAAGGGCGAGAAAGAGTCGATCCAGGTTGAAGCCGTTGCCAAGGCGATTGGCACCATGGATCACGGCAACATGGCGCATGATCACAGCAAGATGAATTGATTTTCCCGTAGCGCCGCAACGTCAAAAAGATCGCACGTTGCGGGTCAGGTAAAACACAGTACCTGTGGGAGCGAGCTTGCTCGCGATTTACGGCGGGTCAGTCAACATTGATGTTGAATGGTACGCCGCCATCGCGAGCAAGCTCGCTCCCACAGGAGTTGCCCAAAAAACATCCCGTGGAAATCCACCGTCACCGACAATTTCAATGCCCTCGGCTCACCCTGGGTCAGGTCATTGTTGGCGCCGAGCTTTTCACGTCAACTCAAACGAGCTTGAGCACGACGTTGATGTTGTTGCGCGTGGCTTTCGAGTACGGGCAGTACTGGTGCCCGGTGTCGACGATTTTCTGTGCGGTCTCACGGTCCAGCCCCGGCAGGCTGACATTGAGCCGGGCCTGGAGCAGGTAGCCGCCTTCATTGGTGCCCAGGTCGACTTCCGCATCGACCGCCACATCCTTGGGCAATGCCACTTTCATTTCCCTGGCTGCCACTTGCATGGCGCCGATAAAGCAGGCTGACCACCCGGCAGCGAACAATTGCTCGGGGTTGGTACCGCCACCGCCCGCACCTGGCGAAGACAGCTTCACATCGAGGATTCCGTCGGAGCTGCGGGAGGCGCCGTCGCGCCCGCCGGTGGTGTGGGTCTGGGCGGTGTACAACACTTTATCGATCTGGTTCATGCTGACCTCCTGATTGAGTTGTAGGAAACCGGTTTTAACACCCATCCAGTCGCCGGGATGGTCAATCAATATAGACGTCACCGGCCCGCGCCGCGGTCGATCCGACCAGCGCCCGCTTCTTCCTTATTTACGCGCCAACTTGTACCTGACGCAGTCCTCATAAAAGCTTTGCCGTACGGCAGTCGGTTTCAATCGCGACGAACTGTCATAAGTTTGCTCTGTAATACCAAGTGCCATCATGCGCATCCATGTTTTGGCGAACTTGTAGGCCTGGATTTTCTGCCGCGCGGCGTATAGAGAAACGCCTGAAAGCTTGAGCTCCTGTGCCCTTGCAGCAGTGCCCGCGCCCCAACTGCACATGTATTGATCCTGGGTGGCCAGTTCTTTGGCTTGCGTTGAGTTGCTGATACCCGCAACAACTAGCGGAATTAACGCGATCCATATCTTGCGCATCTTGACCTATCTAACTAGTTGAAAATGAACTAATTTTGCGGGGGATTTTTTAACTTGGGGGCCAGCATCGTGCCTTTTTTGCCAATGAGTGCAAAAAACGAGATGGCTGAGGCCATTTCTTGCGAGTTTTCAATCCTTTGCTATAGCTAAGACTCTCAATCGCCAACTAAGTGAGGCAACGGAATGTCAGTCGCAAAAAAAATGAGTGTAGGGCAACTGACAATGTTGACCGCAGTCAACATGTTGGGCTCAGGCATTGTGCTACTACCGACGAAACTAGCCGAAGTCGGTGCAATTTCGATTCTTTCCTGGCTGGTGACGGCCACCGGCTCCCTGGCTCTGGCCTACGCCTTTGCGCGATGCGGGATGCTCAGCCGCAAGACCGGCGGCATGGGCGGCTATGCCGAATACACGTTCGGTAAAGCCGGTAACTACATCACCAACTACACCTACGGCCTCTCACTGTTGATTGCCAACGTGGCGATCAGTATTACCGCGGTTGGCTATATACAGACGCTGTTCGGAATCAAACTTGATTCACTGCAAGTCGGTCTCGCGACCATTGCCTTGTTGTGGATCACCACCTTCGCCAACTTTGGCGGCGCGAGCATTACCGGCCGGATCGGCGCGATCACCGTCTGGGGTGTGATTGCACCGGTGGTGCTGGTGTCCACGGTGGGTTGGTTCTATTTCGACAGCAGCGTCTACGCCGCTGGCTGGAACCCTCATGACAAGGGCTGGTTCGAAGCGGCGGGCGCCTCGGTGGCGATCACCCTGTGGGCCTTCCTTGGCCTGGAATCGGCTTGCGCCAACACCGACGCGGTGGAAAACCCCGAGCGCAACGTACCGATTGCCGTGCTGGGCGGTACCCTGGGTGCGGCGGTGATCTACATCGTCTCCACCAACGTCATCTTCGGCATCGTCGGCAACGAAGAACTGGTCGCGTCCACCGCGCCGTTCGGCCTGGTGTTCGCCAAGATGTTCACCCCGATGGTCGGTGACATCGTGATGGCGGCCATGGTGCTCGCCTGCATCGGTTCGCTGCTGGGTTGGCAGTTCACGATTGCACAGGTGTACAAAAGCTCGGCCGACACCGGTTATTTCCTGTCGATCTTCGCCAAGGCCAACAAGGCGGGTACCCCGATTGTCGGCATGCTGGTGCTGCTCGCCGCACAGACCGCACTGGCCCTGCTCACCATCAGTCCCGACCTGAGCAAGCAGTTCGACACCCTGGTCAACCTCGCGGTGGTGACCAACCTGGTGCCGTACATCCTGTCCATGGCCGCGCTGATGACCATGCAGAAAGTCTCCAACGTGCCGGAAGGCAAGGCGCTGGCCACCAACGTCATTGCGCTGATCGCGGCGGCCTACAGCTACCTGGCGCTGTACAGCTCCGGTGAGCAGGCCCTGATGCTCGGTGGCGTCGCCACGATCTTCGGCTACACCCTGTTCGGCTTCGTCAACAACCGCCTGATCCGCCTCGAAGCACTCAACAACAGCGTACCGACGCAAACCGTCAGCGCGCAGCACCTCACTGCCGAGCCAGTGCCGGTGAACAATCTGAATAAAGCCACTCTGGAGATTCAAGCATGACGGACTATAAACACTCGCTGGGCATGCTGGCGCTACTGGTCAGCAGTCCACCGGACAAACGAACCGTGTTTGGCCGCGCCCTGGATCATCTGGTCCACGATGTAGAGGGACGTGGCGTCAGTGTCCTGGCTTCGGAAAGCCTCTCGGATGCTGCATCGATCCTGCGTTCGGACCCTGCCGTCCAGTGCGTACTCATCCGCTGGGAAATGGACACCAGCGACGGCCACGCCGACTGCATCAAGCTGCTGGTCAAACTGCGCGAGCGCAACACCCGGGTGCCGGTGTTCCTGATCAGCGACCGTACCACCGCGTCGAGCATTCCGTTGCTGGTCATGCAACACGCCGACGACTTCATCTGGCTGCCCGAAGACACCACCGGCTTCCTCAGCGGGCGCATCCTGGCTGCCATCGAACGCTATCGTCAGGCGGCCCTGCCACCGATGTTCGGCGCGCTGGTGAAGTTTGCCCGCACCTATGAATACTCCTGGCACACCCCGGGCCATGCCGGCGGCACCGCCTTTCTCAAGAGCACTGCCGGGCGCGCCTTCTACGAGTTCTTCGGTGAAAACCTGCTGCGTTCCGACTTGTCGATCTCGGTCGGCGAACTGGGCTCCCTGCTTGATCACAGCGGCCCCATCGGCCAGGGCGAACGTTATGCCGCCAAGGTCTTCGGTGCGCACCGCACGTACTACGTGACCAACGGTTCGTCGATGTCCAACCGCGTCATTCTCATGGCCAGCGTCACGCGCAACCAGATCGCCCTGTGCGACCGCAATTGCCACAAGTCCGCCGAGCATGCGATGACCCTGTCCGGGGCGATTCCGACCTACCTGGTGCCGACCCGCAACCGCTACGGCATCATCGGCCCGATCCTGCCGCAGACCCTGAGCGCCGAAGGCGTGAAAGCCGCCATCGCCAACAACCCGCTGGTCAAGAAAGGCATCGACCCGACGCCGGTGCACGCGATTGTCACCAACTCGACCTACGACGGCCTGACCTACAACGTCACCCGCGTCGAAGAGTTGCTGGGCGAAAGCGTCGACCGCCTGCACTTCGACGAAGCCTGGTACGGTTATGCGCGCTTCAACCCGCTGTACAGCGGACGCCATGCCATGCACGGCAACCCGGCCGACCACGACAAGTCCAAGCCGACCGTGTTCGCCACCCAGTCGACCCACAAGTTGCTGGCCGCGCTGTCCCAGGCCTCGATGATCCACGTGCGCGACGGCCGTAACCCGATTGAACATGCGCGCTTCAACGAGTCGTACATGATGCACGCCTCGACCTCGCCGAACTACGCGATCATGGCGTCCTGCGACGTCAGCTCGGCGATGATGGAAGCGCCGAGCGGACAGATCCTCACCAGCGAGTCGATCGAAGAAGCCATCAGCTTCCGCCAGGTTCTCTCGCGCATGCACAACGAGATGCTGAGCAAGGACGACTGGTTCTTCACCTGCTGGCAGCCGCCGACCGTACAGGTGGGCGCCGCGACCGTGCCGTTCCATGAGGTCGACCCGGCTACCCTTAAAACCGACCCGAACTGCTGGGTCCTGCACCCGAATGCGGTATGGCACGGTTTCGGTGACATCGAAGACGGCTACTGCATGCTCGACCCGATCAAGGTGTCGGTACTTGCCCCGGGCATGGGCGACGACGGCAACCTGCTCGCCTCCGGTATCCCGGCCTGTGTGATCACGGCGTATCTGGGCCGCCAGGGTATCGTGGTCGAGAAAACCACCGACTTCACCATCCTGTTCCTGTTCTCCATCGGTATCACCAAAGGCAAGTGGGGCACGCTGCTCAACGCCCTGCTCGACTTCAAGCGCGACTACGACGACAACGCCGAGCTGGAGCTGTGCCTGCCCGACCTGTACAACGCCAACCAGCGACGCTATGCCGGCATGGGCCTCAAGGATCTGGCCGACGAAATCTTCGCCGCCATGAAGAAACACAAGACCACCGCCAACATGTCCCAGGCCTTCGGCACCTTGCCAAAAGCCGAATTCAGCCCGGTGGAGGCCTACGAGAAACTGGTGCGCAACGACATCGAACTGGTCACCCTCGAGCAAGCCGCCGGACGCCTTGCCGCCACCGGTATCGTGCCCTACCCGCCAGGCATCCCGTTGCTCATGCCAGGTGAGAACGCAGGCCCCGCGGACGGTCCGCTGCTGGCGTACCTCAAGGCACTGGAAGCCTTCGACAAATCCTTCCCCGGCTTCACCCATGACACCCACGGGATCGAAGTCGAAGACGGCGTTTATCGGATGCTGGTCTTGAAGTGAGGTAAGCGAGACTCACCGTAAAACCTGTGGGAGCGAGCCTGCTCGCGAAGACGGCCTGACAGTCACCCAAGATGGTGACTGACACTCCGCTTTCGCGAGCAGGCTCGCTCCCACATTGCTTTGCATACTCTCCCAAAATCCCTATGGGCAAACTCAATCACCGCGCTCTATGATTGATCCCCATGACCACCACCGCTCCAATTCGCTCACCCTGCCCGCCCGGCGCCTGCGACTGCGGGCGTGACCCGCTGCTGGAAACACCGGGGGCGGACCTGCGCATTCTGTTTCTGACCCGCAACGAAGAAAAACGCCTGATCGAACGCCTGGAAAATCTGCAGAGCCTGAGCGATCTGGAGCACCTGCAACGGCGTATGCTCGAACAGTTGGGCATCCGCGTGGACATCGCCCCCGGCTTCAATGAGGTGCGCACCATGCGTGGCATCGGCATCCAGATCGGCGAACTGCCGGGGCTGTGCCGCAAGACCCGCGCCAACATCCCGGCCGCCATTCGCCGAGCCATGGAAAAGCGCCCGGAGATTGCCTACGAGCTGCTCAATGCCAACGACCTGTTGCGTGACGCCTGATGAAGCCCATTCTCGAATTCCCCCTCACCGACGAGATCCTCACCTCGTTCGCCCTGGCCATCGGCGCCGACCTGCAGGGCTACCGCAACCACATTTACCGGGTGCTGAATTTCCATGCCGCCCTCAGCGGTACCGAAGGCTTGCCCTCGGATGCCGTGCAGATCGCAGCGGCGTTTCATGACCTGGGTATCTGGACCGATGACACCCTTGACTACCTGCCGCCGTCCATTGCACTGGCCACTGAATATCTCGACAGCCGACAACGCCCGCAACTCAAAGATGAAGTCAGTGCGTTGATACTCGAGCACCACAAACTACGCCGGTATCGCGGCGCTTGTGCCGACAGCGTCGAACCCTTCCGCCGGGCCGATCTGGTGGATGTGTCCCTGGGCCTGGTCCGCTTCGGCCTGCCCCGAAGCTTCATCAAGACCGTGCAGTCGACCTTTCCCGATCACGGTTTTCACTCGATGCTGATGAAGCTTTCAGCCCGCCAACTGCTCCACTCGCCGCTACGACCGCTGCCCATGTTTCGCTGGTGAAACAGACGTCTGTCAGCCCAGCGCTTTTGCGAACGGTCATTTCTGGGCAAACGCCCTGGAACACTCACTTTCTGACTATCCAGAACTGGATATTTTGCAATTCAAACCTACGCTCTTGGCGGGGGAATACTAATTTCAATGACGGTTGGGGGCTCGTCTCGAAGTACTCACGCAAGTACGCAGGAGCTCTACATGAACCGGACAACCTTATCCTCGATGTTTGCGGTACCGCTGTTGCTGTCTGCAATGGCGATTCCCGGCCTGACCCTGGCCGCCGACAAAGCCCCCAACATCCTGGTGATCATGGGCGACGACATTGGCTGGTCGAATATCGGTGTCTACAACCAGGGCATGATGGCTGGCAGAACACCCAACCTCGACCAACTCGCCGCTGAAGGCATGCGCTTTACCGACTATTACGCCGAGGCCAGTTGCACGGCCGGGCGCGCCAATTTCATAACCGGCGAACTGCCGATTCGCACAGGCATGACCACCGTCGGCCAGGCCGGCTCGCCCGTGGGTATTCCCGCCGAAGCCGTGACCATCGCGACTGCGCTCAAGGCCATGGGGTATGCCACCGGCCAGTTCGGCAAGAATCACTTGGGTGACTTGAACGAGTTCCTGCCCACCGTGCACGGCTTCGACGAATTCTTCGGCTACCTCTATCACCTCGACGCCATGGAAGACCCGGCGCACCCCAACTATCCGCAAGAACTGCTCGCCACCGTGGGCCCGCGCAACATGGTCCACAGCTGGGCCACCACCACCGATGACACGACCGTGATGCCGCGCTGGGGCAAGGTCGGCAAGCAGAAAATCGAAGATGCCGGCACGCTCTATCCGGAGCGGATGAAAACCGTCGACGACGAGATTCGCGATAAGGCCTTCTCGTTCATCGACAAGGCCAAGCAGGACAACAAACCGTTCTTCGTCTGGCTCAACCCGACCCGCATGCACATCGTCACGCACCTGTCCGACAAGTACGAAGCCATGCGCAACTCGCAAAATGGCTGGTCGGAACAGGAAGCCGGCATGGCGCAGCTCGATGACGTCGTGGGCGATGTCCTGGCGAAGCTGAAAAAAGACGGCATGGACGACAACACCATCGTCATTTTCACCACCGACAATGGTGCGGAAAACTTCACCTGGCCGGACGGCGGCACCACCCCGTTCGCCATGGGCAAAGGCACGGTGATGGAAGGCGGCTTCCGGGCACCGGCGATCATTCGCTGGCCGGGCAAGGTACCGGCCAACCAGGTCGCCAACGGCATCATGTCCGGCCTGGACTGGTTCCCGACCCTGGTCGCAGCGGCGGGTAACCCGAACATCACGGCAGAGCTGCTCAAAGGCAAACAATTGGGCGACACCACCTACAAAGTTCACCTGGACGGCTATGATCAAACACCAATGATCACCGGAAAAGGCCCGTCGAACCGGCATGAAATCTTCTACTTTGGAGAGAGCACCCTGGGTGCGATCCGCATCGATGACTTCAAGTACCGCTTCATCGATCAGCCCGGGGGCTGGCTGGGAGCCAAGGTCACGCTGGACATGCCGATCCTGACTAACCTGCGCCTCGATCCGTTCGAACGTGCCGGATGGCCGGAGAATATGGCGGCCAATGGTTCGCTGGAGTATTTCGAGTGGTTCAAATTCCAGTTCTGGCGTTATGTGTTTGTGCAGCAACAAGTGGTCAAACTGGCCGAAACAGCCGTGGAGTTTCCGCCGATGCAGAAAGGCGCGAGCTTCAATCTTGAAGCGGTCAAGGCCAAGATCGAAGCGGCCCGGGCAGCCATGGCCAAGTAAACAGCCGAAACCATGGGTGGCCGGCACAGGCCACCCACATTCGAAATGGACATTTGATGAGGTAGTTACATGCGCACAAGCACACTGGCCCTACCCGCCTGTACGCTACTCGCCCTGTGCTGCCAGCCAGCCTGGGCCGGCGGCATCATACTTTACGAAATCGGCACCGATAACGCTGGCCTGGCCAACGCCGGTGCCGCCGCCCGCGCCCAAGGCCCCTCGACCATCGCCAGCAACCCGGCGGGCATGAGCTACCTGCCCGGCACACAAATCACCGCCGGCTTGCAGGTGCTGTACGGCGATTTGAGCTTCGACCGCGACGCCGGCACCAACACCCCGGGCAGCGGCAGTGGCAACGCCCTCGACCCGATTCCCGGCGGCAGCTTCTTCATCAGCCATGAACTGGACGAGCACTGGAGCGTCGGCTTCGGCCAGTACGGCGACTTCGGGTTGGCGGTCAACTACGACAACGACTGGTCCGGTCGTTACTTCGCACAGAACTCCAGTCTGCTCGGCCTGTCGTTGGTACCGAGCGTGGCTTATCGCTTCAACGAGCAGTGGTCGGTCGGCCTCGGCGTCAAGGCCATGTACGGCATGTTGCAGGCGCAAACAGCCATCGACCGCTCCCCCTTCGGATTCACCGACCGCACCGACGGCCAGTACAAATACAAGGACGGCACCTGGGGCTTTGGCGCCAACGTTGGGGTGATCTATGCCCCGCAAACCGGCACGCGGATTGGCCTGACCTACACCAGCCAGGTCGATCTGGACTTCGAGGACCGGCTGGACGTGAATGGCGATGGCCGACTGCTCGAGCGCGTCAACAACACCAAGACCGAACTCGACATGAAGGTGCCGCAAACCGTCACCCTGAGCCTGTTCCAGCAACTGGACCGGCAATGGGCCTTGCTCGCCTCGGTCAACTGGCAGGACTGGTCGGAATTCGGTGACATCGGCGTGCAGGTCGACACCACCGCGGTGGGTTCGCAATCGACAACGGTCGACGCCGGCTTCAAGGACACCTGGCACCTGTCCCTGGGTGCGCAATACCAGGCCACCGAGCAGTGGCTGTGGAACGTCGGTGTGGCGTACGACAGCAGTGCCGTGTCGGACGGCAACCGCAGCGTGATCGTGCCGATGAACGAATCCTGGCGCATTGCCACAGGAGCCACCTATGCTCTGAACAAGGACACCGATATCAACGTCAGTTGGGCCATGGTCTGGCTCGGCGACATGCCGGTTGACCAGACCAAATCCGTATCCGGCAATCAGATTTCCGGTGAGTTCGACAATGCCTGGATTCAAGCCCTGAGCGGGAACATGACCTGGCGATTTTGATGTCTTGTAAACGAAAGAACGACGATTTTATCCAAGGAGTAGACACCACTATGAATCTGTCCCGAAAACTGCTGGTCGGCGCTGCGCTGGCAAGTCTGTTGCTAGGCGGTTGCACCTCGAAAGTGACTGAGAAGGAACAGTACTCAGGCTTCCTGTCCAACTACAACAACCTGCAGGAAGTCGAAACGCCGAGCGGCGGCACCGCGATGCGCTGGGTCAGCCCTTCGTGGAACCCGAATGCGTATGACACCGTGGTGTTCAACAAGCTGGAACTGTACCCGGCGCCCAAACCCGATGAGCGGGTCAACCAGCAGACGCTGACCGACATTCAGAACTACATGACCAGCAAGGCCAAGGCCACGCTGGGTCAGCGGTACCGCGTAGTGTCGAACTCCTCAGCGGCTCCGGCGGGTTCCCGGCCCCTGATCATGCGCGCGGCGATTACCGGGGTGAACGCCGAGAACGAAGGCATGAAGTGGTATGAAGTGGTCCCCATCGCGGCCGTCGTCGGGGCCACCCAGGCAGCCACCGGTCACCGTGACCAGGACACCACCCTGTTCATCGAAGCCGAGTTCATCGACGCCAAGAGCAATCAGACCGTGGCCAAAGTGGTGCGCAAGGTGTTTGGCACTACCCTGGAAAATGAAAGCCAGAAGATTACCGCCAAGGACTTCAAGGCGGCGATCGACAAACTGGGTACCGACTTCCAGGCCTTCCTCAAGTAACACCCCACCCTTGTGGCGAGCGAGCTTGCTCGCGCCGGGCTGCGCAGCGGCCCCATGACTGTCGGCAACGACGTGTTGTGCGACTGCTGCGCAGTCGAGCGGGAGCAAGCTCCCTCGCCACATGAGGTCCCTTCCTGATCCTTCCGGTCACTTCTTCATCCCCACCCGCCGGCGCATTTCGGCAGTAATCGCCTGCCGGGTCTTGCGCATGTCCGCCCAGGGTTCATCGCCGACTTCAGCCAGGCGTTCAAGCGCGTTGTGCAGGTTCCACTGATTGCCGCCCTTGAGTTCGGCAACCTCTTGGCGAAAGATCGGCATCGACACCGGCAGGCCCTCACGGGTCCGGACGGCGTAGGCGCAGATGGTGGTCGCGCCCAGGCCATTGCGCAGGTAATCGATGAAGATCCGCCCGACCCGGTTCTTCGGTCCCGACACCGCCGAAAAACGCTCGGGCAACAGCCTGGCCATGTGACTGACAATGGCATGGCTGAAGTCCTTGACCTCATCCCAGCCGAGCTTGCGGGTCAGCGGCACCACCACATGGATGCCCTTGCCGCCGCTGGTTTTCAGAAACGCCTTGAGCCCCAGTTCATCCAGCACCGACAGCGTCAACTCAGTGGCCTCGATCATGCGTTTCCATGGCAGCGCCGGGTCCGGGTCAAGGTCGAGGATAAAACGGTCCGGCTTGTCGAAGTTGGCCGACGTGGCGTTCCAGGTGTGCAACTCCACGGTACTCATCTGCACCGCGCCAATCAGCGCCTCGGCATTGTTGATCAGCATCATCGGCTGACCGGTGAGCTGCTTGTCCAGCGTGGCGATGCCGGGGATCGCCAGGTGCTCGGCATTCTTCTGGAAAAACAGCTCGCCGGCGATACCGTCCGGCGCACGCACCAGCGCCACCGGGCGATCCTTGAGCTCGGGCAGGATCCACTCGGCGACACTCGCATAGTACTGCGCCAGTTGCAGTTTGGTGGTGCCGCTACCGGGGTCGATCACCCGGTCCGGGTGAGTGATGCGCACCTGGCCCTCGTCCAGGCCGATTTGCGAAGGTGCGGGGTCGGGCTTCTTCTGTGTGGCAGCGGTTTTTTTCGCAGTGGAGGTTTTCACGGTTTTCGCGCGCTCCTCGGTGATGTCGTGTGCCGGTTTGTCATTGCGCAGGCCATGGAACACGGCGTGGCGCACCGAACCGTCCCGGGTCATTTCAGCGAAAGCCACTTCTGCCAGCAGCTTGGGTTTGAGCCAGTGCACATCCCTGACCTCGGCACCGCCCGGTGGATTGACCACCGGCGGTTTTTTCACCTGCAACGGCTTGAGCTGCTCATGGAGGCTGCGCAGCGTCGCCTCGTTGAACCCGGTGCCGACTTTGCCGGCATAGCGCAACTCGCCACTGTCGCGGTCATGCAGCCCCAGCAGCAGCGCGCCGAAGGCATGGCGCGAGCCTTTCGGCTCGGTGAATCCGACGATAACGAACTCCTGCCGATGCTGGCATTTGAGCTTGATCCAGTCGCTGCTGCGCCGGGAGACATAGGGCGACCCAAGACGCTTGCCGATCAAGCCTTCCATGCGCATCCGGCAAGCGCTGTCGAACAAGGCTTGCGGCTCCTCGCCAAACGATTCGGAGAAGCGCAGCAGCGGCTGGTCATTGGCCTTGAGCACAGTCGCCAGCGCGGCCCGACGTTCTTCGACCGGCACTTCGCGCAAGTCCACGCCATTGAGGTACGGCAGGTCGAACAGGTAGTAGAGAATGCCGTCGCTGCGCTGCGCCTCGAAGGCATTTTGCAGCGCCTGAAAGTCCGGCACACCCTGGTCGTCGGCCACCACCATTTCGCCATCGAGCCACGCCGATTCCAGGCCAAGCGCGACCAGGGCCTGGGCCTGTCCTGGCAGTTTGTGGGTCCAGTCGTGGCCATTGCGGGTGATCAGCCTGACGTCACAGTGGTCGATGCGGGCCATGATCCGGTAGCCGTCGAACTTGATTTCGTAGCTCCACGCGCCGTCCGGGACCCTGTCCACCAGCGTCGCCAATTGCGGCTTGAGCAGGTCCGGCAACCTGGCTTTGCGTGCGCCGGTCAGTGGCGATGGTTTTTCCTTGCTTGAGCGCTTGGCGGCTGGCTCGCCAGTCGCCGAAAAATCGCGCCTGTCATCGAGGTTGCGGGGCATGGCTCACCTGCTTCGCGCCAGGACGTCGGATGCAAACGTCTCTTAACCAAGCAGAGCCGGCGAGCGGCACAATAATTCAATCGGCGTTGAAAAGGCCCGGACGGACGGGCTTGTGGCGCGGGGGGCGGCGCGGATCAACCTGTGGGAGCGAGCTTGCTCGCGATGGCGGTGGGTCAGGCGCCAAGGATGTTGACTGTGACGACCGCTTCGCGAGCAGGCTCGCTCCCACAGTGATTTTCAGCGCACGCAGAATCTGCGTTCGGCGGGGATCAACCTGTGGGAGCGAGCCTGCTCGCGAAGCTTTAGGCAGTACCCTTGGCCTGCTGCTCCAGACGCAATTGCAACTCTGGCTCGATCTGCAATGCCGCGGCCAGTTCATCCAGATAGTTGCGCTCGGCGTCCTGCTGGTCGTCCACCAGCATCACGCTGGCCAGGTACATCTCCGAGGCCATGCCGGGGTCGGTGGCCGACTGCGCCACTTCATTGGGGTCCAGCGGCTTGGCGACTTCATCGTCCAGCCATTGCTGCAATTGCGGATCGTCGGTGTGACGGCCGATTTCAGTGCTGATCATCTGTTTTTCGGACTCATCGATCCGGCCATCGGCCTTGGCCGCCGCAATCAATGCCCGCAGGATCGCATGGCTGTGTTCCTCGGCTTCCGGACCGGCGAGCAAGTCCACGGTGCGCGGCGCTTCCTGCGGCGCCGACGCCTGGCTGCGCTGCCAGGCCTGGTATGCCTGGAACGCCATCATGCCCAGGGACGCCAGCGCCGCATAATTGGTGCCGCCACCGGAGCGGCTTTGCGGTGCGCCGCCCATTGGCGAACCGCCGCCCAGCAATCCACCGAGCAAACCGCCCAACCCTGCGCCACCGCCGCCCGCACCCGCACCGGCGCCACCGCCCAACAACCCGCCGAGCAATCCGCCCAGGTCGCCGAGCCCGCCCTGGGCCGACGCGCCACCGCCGCCCCGTTGCGCCATCGAGCCCTGGCCGGCGCGCAATAACTGTTCGAGCAGATCGCTGGTGTTCATGACGCTTGTCCTCTTGGGAAGGGTTCTGTCCAGACAGGCAACGATAGACCTCGCAGACGAATGTGCCAGCGCCGTTGGGCTGACGCACCCGCGTCACGGCGGATTGTCCGGGGTATTTTTTTTCAGCGCGGCTAAGATTCATAGGTGGTGAACCTTATCCGCGGATACCCGGTCGATACCTGCAACCCGACCCGGTTTGCCAGCGCCCTCTTACGCGGGGCGTCAACTGGCTTGCTTCATTCACTGGAGAACGCCCCTGTGATTTCAACCCTGTACATCGCCAGACTCAAAGCATGGGGCGCCCATGGTTTTACGGCCACCGGCGTGGTCACCGCTTTCCTCGCCACCCTGTCCCTGCTGGATAACCAGCCGACCCATTGCCTGCTGTGGCTGGGCGTCGCCCTGATCGTCGACGGACTGGACGGCGCACTGGCGCGCAAGGTCAACGTGCAGTCGGTGTTGCCGAGCTTCGATGGCTCGATCCTCGACCTGGTGATCGATTACCTGACGTATGTGTTTATCCCGGCGCTGTTCATCTATCGCTACATCCCGTTGCCGGACTACACCCTGCTGCTGAGCGTTTCGCTGATTCTGGTGTCGTCGCTGTTCTGCTTCTGCAACGTCAACATGAAGAGCAAGGACAACTACTTCCAGGGCTTCCCCGCCGCCTGGAACGTGGTTGCCCTGTGCCTGTACATCATCGCCCCGTCGCCGTGGATCACCTTCCTGACCGTGATTGGCCTGGCTCTGCTGACGGTGACCCGGATGAAATTCCTGCACCCTTTCCGCGTGCGTCGGTTCATGCCGATCAACATTGCAGTGACGGCCATCTGGTTGCTGTGCAGCTTGTCGCTGGTGCTCAACCATCCGGTGATCAACCCGATGGTGATGGGGTTGTGGCTGCTGATGTCGGCGTATTTTCTCGGTATCTGCTTCTGGCGCACGGCGCTGGAGTGGTTCGACGAATCGCGGCTCAAGTAGCCATGGCGGTCCATATCGTTCAACTGGGTTCGCCGCGTCACCCCGACGAAGGCTTGCGCCTGGGCACGGTACGCCGCCCTCCCCGTGGCGTACCGAAAGCCGATTTCGCCAGCCGGGATTTCTATGATGTCTGGCAGCCCTTGCTGGCACCCAGCGCGGAACTGGTGGCCGAGGCCAAGTCTGCGCAGAATGCCAAGGCCTGGGAGGTGTTCCGGCGCAAGTTCAAGGCCGAGATGAACCAGCCCGCCGCCAGCCAGATGCTGGACCTGCTGGCCGCGCTGTCCCACCGGACGTCCCTGGCCGTGGGGTGTTATTGCGAGGATGAAGCGCATTGTCATCGGTCGGTGTTGCGCGAGTTGCTGGAGGCGCGGGGGGCGAAGGTTGTTTAGTCTGCACCACCATCCAATGTGGGAGCGGGCTTGCTCGCGAAAGCGGTGTATCAGTCACAATAGCTGCGACTGGAAGACCGTCTTCGCGAGCAAGCCCGCTCCCACATGGGACTTGTGGTCACTCAACGCCGCGTGATCACCACCTCCAGGTATTCACTCGGCACCACCAGCGACTTGTCGCCCGCCCGGTTCATCCGGTTGATCAGCTCGGTCAGGTCCGCTTCCAGGGCCTTGGCGCCATCCTCAGGCAGTGCGGCAAAGGCTTTGTGCACCGGCCCGTACCACTGGCGGAAGGTGTCGATGAAATGCGCCGCCGAGCGATAGCGGAAATTGAACGTGCGGCGCGTCACCTGCAGCAGGAATTCCCGCTCGTCGAAATGCTCGTGCAGCCAGGCTTCGGTGCCCCAGCGCGAGGGCGGATTCGCTCCCGGCGGTGGCGGCAGGTGCTGGCCCAGGGTCTTGAACATCTGGCCGACGAAGCCTTCCGGCGTCCAGTTGGCCAGGCCGATCCGCCCGCCCGGGCGGCAGACTCGTGCCAGCTCCGCGGCGGCCTTGGGCTGGTCCGGCGTGAACATCACACCGAAAGTGGAAAGCACGGCGTCGAAGCTGCCGTCGGCGAAGGGCAAGGCTTCGGCATCGGCGACCTGGAAAGAGACGTTCAGGCGTTCTGCCCGGGCCCGCTCTTCGCCGCGTTCGAGCAAGGCGGCGACATAGTCGGTGGACGTCACCTTGCAGCCTCGGCGCGCGGCCGCGAGGGTCGCGTTGCCGTTGCCGGCGGCGACGTCGAGCACGCGCTCATCGCACAACAGGTCGCAGGCTTCGGCCAGTTGCTCGCCGACGATTTGCAGGGTGGTGCCGATCACGGCGTAGTCGCCGCTGGCCCAGGAGGCCATTTGACGGTTTTTCAAGGCAGTCAGATCAATGGGTGTACTCATGGAGGCAGTCTCTGGGTTGAAACACGAATCGGGCCTGATCGCGGTTACTCCGCTGTCGTCGGGTCGATGATGTTCATGACCCGGGAAATGCGGTTGGCGGGAAAACCACTGATCCTGGCGTGTTCCTGGATCTGCGCTTCGCTCGGCGAGATGTACACGCAATAGAGCTTGTCACCGGTGACATAGCTCTGCAGCCACTGTACCTCTGGCAACTCACGCAAGGCCTGGCAGGACTTTAGCGAAGCGGCTTTCAAATCCCTTTCCGACAGAGCTCCGGCGCCCTGGATCTCACGTTCAATGACGAACTTAGGCATGGCAACCTCTCTTTATTGTTCTGGATGGCAGGGCGCGTTCACCCTGTGATCAAACTATCGTCCTGACCGGCGCTGGCGTCCTGCCCGATCGTCGCCCAAGCCTGCCCGATCGTCCGGAGATTCCACACGGCGCACCGACGCGTTCACAATCAGGAATCCTGTCACGGGGAAATCCCTATGGACGCTCTGTCACAGACCCTGCGGGTGGTGCACCTGGTCGGCGCGATCTTCATCAACGCCCGGTTCACCGCGCCCTGGTGCTACCAGTCGCCCAGCGCCGACACGGCCGCGCCGTTCCTGGAGCCCGATGCGGAACGGGTGGTGATCTTTCACCTGATCACCGAGGGCGAGTGCTACGTCGAGTTGGGCGATGACCCTCCGCTGCTGCTGAGCGCTGGCGACGTGGTGATCTTCCCTCAGGGCGATGCCCATCGCATGTGCTCCCGACCGGGATTGCCCCCGGCCACGGGTGCACGACTGGATGCGGTACTGGCACGCCGGCCCCGCCAGCTGAGCTATGGCGGCGGTGGTGCGGTCACCCGCCTGGTCTGCGGCTACCTGGCGTGCGACACGCGCCTGGCGGGCATGTTGCTCAAGGGTTTGCCGCCCGTGGTGCGGGTCAACGTGCGCGGTTCGAGTGCCGGTATCTGGCTGGAATCCTCCGTGCGCTACGCCCTCGCCGAAGCCCGTTCGCCCCGCCCCGGCGGCGAAGGGGTCCTGGCCAAACTCGCCGAAGTGCTGTTCATCGAAGTGCTGCGCCTGTACATGAACGAACAGGGCGAAGGCCGCACCGGCTGGCTGGCCGGTGTACGCGACCGCATCGTCGGCGCCGCCCTCAACGCCTTGCACAAAAAACCCTGCCACGCCTGGACGCTGGACGAACTGGCGCGCACCGCCAGCACTTCAAGATCGGTATTGGCCGAGCGCTTCCAGCAACTGGTGGGGGTGTCGCCGATGCAGTACCTGACGCAATGGCGTATGTTGCTCGCCGCCAACCTGTTGCGCAGCAGCAACAACTCATTGACGCGCATCGCCGAAGAAGTGGGTTACCAGACCGATACCGCCTTCAGCCGCGCCTTTCGGCGCGAGTTCGGTGCACCGCCGGCGGCGTGGCGGCGTGGTCAGGCGGCCTCGAATCACTTGAGCGGTCGCTGAACCGGCAGGGGCGACAGCACCGCCCAGGCCCGCTACTCTCGCTACCCAGCGACTGAACTCGGAAAGGACTCATCACATGACACCCCGCCTGGACTGGCTTGCTCGACATATGCAGTACAGCAACACATTCGCTTCGTGGATCCACCGGCAGTTCCACTACGAATACGCCGGACAGCCCCTGCCCGACTGGCAACGGGAATTCGCCAAAGGCCAGGACAATGGCGACTGGAAGTGCCTGATCGCCCTCGACCACGACGAACTGTTGGGCGGTGCGGCGCTGGCCAGGGCTGACCTGACCCATCGCCCGGATCTGGGGCCCTGGCTCGCTTGTGTGTTCATCACTCCCGAGGCACGCGGCAAGGGCCTGGCGGAGCGTTTGATCGAAGGGATTTGCGCGCAAGCCAAAGCCAACGGCGAGAAGAGGATCTACCTGCACACCCAGGACCAGAGCGCTTATTACGCCAGACGTGGCTGGGTTGTGCAGGAGCGTTTTCAGGCATGGGAAAAAGATCAATGGCTCATGGCGCGAGACCTATGAGCCATTGATCGAATGGTTCAAGCCGCTGGCGCGCTGGCCTTGGCCTCCTCCAGCAACTGCTGGATCACTTTCTCCTGCGTGTCGTAGCTGCCTTCGCCGAAGTGGGTGTAACGCACCTGCCCCTTGGCATCGATGATGTAGTGCGCCGGCCAGTACTGGTTGTCGAAGTTGCGCCAGATCGCGTAGTTGTTGTCGATCGCCACTGGGTAGGTGATGCCGTATTCCTTCACCTTGTCCCTGACGTTGTCGATGATGCGTTCAAAGCCGTATTCAGGCGTGTGCACGCCGATCACCACCAGTCCGTCCTTTTCATATTTCTTCGCCCAGTCTTTCACGTACGGCAGGGTGTGCTTGCAGTTGATGCAGTCGAAGGTCCAGAAGTCCACCAGCACCACCTTGCCTTTGAGGGCTTCGTTGGTCAGTGCCGGTGAGTTGATCCAGTCCACCGCGCCGGACAGCGACGGCATCGCGCCCTGGGCGTCGCCCATGGTGCTGTCGGCCTTGACCTTGCTGACCAGGTAATCGACGACTTTCGGCACGGTCTCCAGCACGTTTTTCTCGACACGGCTGACACCTTGCGATGAGGTGTTGGCCAGCAACAGGTCATTGGCCCCCGTTGCGATCACTGCCGCACCGGCCAGCACCGCAACCCCGGCGCCCCGGCGCAGCCAGCCGGTGACCGGAATCGACGGTTTCAAGCGATTGACCAGGCCGCGACCGGCAAAGATCAGGACGCCCAGGGACAGCGCACTGCCCGCGCCATAGGCCACCAACAACAGGCTGGTACCGGCGTTCGCGCCCTGCAGCATGGCGCTGGTCAGAATCACCCCGAGGATCGGCCCGGCGCAGGGTGCCCAGAGCAGCCCGGTGGCGACACCGATCATGATCGACGCCAGCGGCCCGGACATCTTGCGCGAATCCGGGTCGATGCGATTGCCCAGCAGCACGAAGGGGCGCGCCAGCCAGTCACCGACCCGGGCGGAAATCAGCGACAGGGCGAACAGCACCATGACGAACAGGGCGACGTGGCGCCCGGTGTTGCTGGCCTGTATCACCCACTCGGTGCTGACCACGGCCAGGCTGGAGACCAGGGCGAAGGTCAGGACCATGCCGCCGAGGGTCAGCAGGATCGAGGCGCGTGTGCGGTCGGCCCCGGCGAACAGGAAGGGCACGACCGGCAGGATGCACGGGCTGAGGACGGTCAATATGCCGCCCAGGAAAGCGATGAGTAACATGGGATCACCTAATACAATTCAGAGGACGACATAGAGCCAATGTGGGAGCGAGCCTGCTCGCGATGGCGTCGGGTCAGGCGACACATCGTTGACCGGACAATCGCTTTCGCGAGCAGGCTCGCTCCCACAGTGGGTTGAGGTGTTTTCAAGCTGTCTGTTCATCCAGCAACTGCCCCTGAGGCGTGCGGCTGGCACCGTTCTCGGCGAGCATCTGGCCTTGCGGCGTGCGGCTGGAACCGTCTTGCGCAAGGAAGCCCTGGGTGCCCTTCTCTGCCACGGGCGTCAGCTGGAAGCAGGTGTTGCTGCCGCAGGCGCTTTGCTCGACAGAGGCGTTGGCATGGGCTGCCGCACCGGCGACGGAAAAGGCGATGGCGGTAAGAAAGCGGGATACGTTGTTCATGATGTCCTTCCTGATTCAATGGGATTAGGCGGTCGTTGATCGCAGCACTCAGTTTTCCGAGTTGCAGTGGTCGGCGAATTTGCTGTAATCCAGCACCTGGGTTTTCGACTGGGAGTCGAGGTACGTCAGCCGTGCATTGACCACACCGCAGGAAGGCGTAGCGTCCTCGGTCAGCGAAACCACTTTGCTGATGTCAAGATGGGTGCCGTAGGTGTAGGTTTTTGGCGCAACATCGGCTTCGGCGCGGGCCGACAGGGTGCAGATGTTCAGGGCGGCAAACAGGCAGGCGGCGTAGACAGCTTTGGTGTTCATGGCGAGTTCCTCAAGGTTTCAACAGGTCGTTGGTTCGTTGGGCCGAGGCGCTCTGGTTTGCCTCGATGGAACCCATTAAAAGCCTGCGAGGTATCTCGTCTGTGTCGGGAATCGGCGTGAATCAATCGGTACGTATCAGAACCGCGTGCAGATACAGAGCAATACAAAACCCCCGGAAATCGGCTTTTTTGCCTTCGTGTGTATCCCCAGGCAGGCCGGATACACTGCAATACAAAGGGCGGCAGGCGACCCCGCCCGGGCTCGATAGACTGTGTGGCAATCCCCATTCATCAGAGGTTTGGCCCAATGGATCACGTTGATCACATCCTCATCGTTGACGATGACCGCGAAATCCGCGAGCTGGTAGGCAACTACCTGAAGAAGAACGGCCTGCGCACCACCGTCGTGGCGGATGGGCGGCAGATGCGCGCGTTTCTGGAAACCACCCCGGTGGACCTGATCGTGCTGGACATCATGATGCCCGGGGACGATGGCCTGCTGCTCTGCCGCGAATTGCGCGCCGGCAAACACAAGACCACGCCGGTGCTGATGCTCACTGCGCGCAACGATGAAACCGACCGCATCCTCGGCCTGGAAATGGGCGCCGACGACTACCTGGTCAAACCCTTCGCTGCCCGTGAACTGCTGGCGCGGATCAACGCGGTGCTGCGACGCACCCGCATGCTGCCGCCGAACCTGGTGGTGACCGAAGCCAGTCGCCTGCTGGCCTTTGGGCGCTGGCGCCTGGACACCTCGGCCCGCCACCTGCTCGATCAGGACGGCACCATGGTCGCCCTGAGCGGCGCCGAATATCGATTGCTGCGGGTGTTTCTCGACCATCCGCAACGGGTGCTCAACCGCGATCAACTGCTCAACCTGACCCAGGGCCGCGACGCCGACCTGTTCGACCGTTCCATCGATCTGCTGGTCAGTCGCCTGCGCCAGCGCCTGCTCGACGACGCCCGCGAACCGGCCTACATCAAGACCGTGCGCAGCGAAGGCTATGTGTTTTCCCTGCCGGTGGAAATCCTGGGCGATCAATCATGACGCGGGCGCTGCATTGGCCGCGGACCCTGGCCTCGCGGCTGTCGCTGATTTTCCTGATCGGCCTGATCCTCGCCCAGGCATTGTCCTTCGGCGCGCAGTACTACGAACGCTACGAATCCTCGAAAAACACCATGCTGGGCAACCTGGAAACCGATGTTTCCACCTCCATTGCCATCCTCGACCGCCTGCCCGCCGATGAACGATCCGCCTGGCTCAAACAACTGGAACGGCGCAACTACAGTTACCTGCTCAACGAGGGTTCGCCGGGCACGCCCATCCGCACCGACATGCCCGATGCGCCCATTGCCATCGCCTCGATCAAGGACGCCATCGGCCACGATTACCCGATGACCTTTACCGACATCCCCGGGCCGAAAAAACACTTTCAAGTGCACCTGAACCTGGCGGATGGCAGCCCGCTGACCATCGACCTCCGCCCGGCGATGGTGCCGTTGTCGCCCTGGCTGCCCTTCGTGTTGCTCGGGCAACTGGCGCTGATGCTCACCTGTTCCTGGTTGGCGGTCAGAATCGCCATCCGCCCCCTCACCCGCCTCGCCGACGCCGTCGAAACCCTGGACCCCAACGCCCACCCCGTGCTCCTGGACGAAAAAGGCCCGACCGAAGTCGCCCACGCCGCCAAGGCCTTCAACGCGATGCAGGCACGCATCGCGGCGTACCTGAAGGAACGCATGCAACTGCTCGCAGCGATCTCCCACGACCTGCAAACCCCGATCACCCGCATGAAACTGCGCGCCGAGTTCATGGACGACTCCAGCGAAAAAGACAAACTGTGGAACGACCTGGGCGAGATGGAACACCTGGTGCGCGAAGGCGTCGCCTACGCCCGCAGCATCCACGGCGCCACCGAAGAAAGCCGCCGCACCGACCTCGACTCGTTCCTCGACAGCCTGGTGTTCGACTACCAGGACATGGGCAAGGACGTTCAGCTCACAGGCAAGAGCACCACCGTCATCGACACCCGCCCTCACGCCTTGCGCCGGGTGCTGGTCAACCTGACGGACAACGCATTGAAATTTGCCGGGGCCGCCGAGTTGCACGTGGAAAAACAGGCCGACGGCAAGCTGTCGATCAAGATCCTCGACCGCGGCCCGGGAATCGCCGAGGAAGAACTCAAGCAAGTGATGGAGCCGTTCTACCGCGTGGAAAACTCCCGCAACCGCAGCACCGGCGGCACCGGGTTGGGGTTGGCGATTGCCCAACAATTGGCGATCGCCATTGGAGGGTCGTTGACCTTGAGCAATCGTGAAGGTGGGGGGTTGTGTGCGGAGCTGAGATTGCCGGGGTAGGAAGGATTGGCTGGAAGGCCGCCTTCGCGGGCAAGCCCGCTCCCACAGGTGCCTACCGGCCGACCTGGTACTGATGTGTTTCCCTGTAGGAGCTGCCGAAGGCTGCGATCTTTTGATTTTGATTTTTGACAATGTCGAAAGAGCGGAAGATCAAGATCAAAAGATCGCAGCCTGCGGCAGCTCCTACAGGGGAGTGCGTTTAGCCGAAGAGCAGGTTCGCCCAAACAAATGGATATGTCCTCAATCAACAACCCCCAAAACCCCCTCCCCATGCATCTGCCG
>NZ_JBWKZB010000047.1:0-29906 GCF_059424105.1 Pseudomonas sp. GW456-E7
GTGCCGGGGGAGGGGCGGGTGGCGCTGACGCTGCAGATGTTGATGATCGCACCGCCGTCGGCCTGGGCCTGCATCACCTGGTTGGCCTGCTGGCACAGGTTCAGTGGCGCAATCAGGTTCAAGCGAATGATCGCTTCGCTGAAACGGGGAGACGCGGTGGCCGCGTCGGCATTCGGTGAGCCGCCGGCGTTGTTGACCAGCACATCGAGGCGGCCGAAACGCTCGACGATCTGTGCGATCAAGCGCCCGGATTGTTCGACGTCCCGCAGGTCGCAGGGCATGAACAGCGCCTCGCGCCCGCCGCTGGCAGGCAAGGATGGCGGGGCTTCGCGACCGCAGATCACCACCTCGGCGCCGCACTCGAGAAAGCGCTGGCTGATGCCGCGACCCACACCTTTGCCACCGCCGGTGACCAGTACCACTTTGCCGCGAAAGTCCATTGGATCAAGCATGGGAGTTCTCTTTTTGCCGCTCGGGAATGCCATCGATGCTAGGTCTGTGGTCCCCGTAATCCAACGTCCGATGAGACTAGGAACGGTGTAGGAGCGAGCCTGCTCGCGATGGACGTCAACGATAACGCGTAAAACCTGATGCCCCACGGTGTCCTGGCGTTTTTCGCGAGCAGGCTCGCTCCTACAGGGGCGTAGTCCTGTCGGACGATGTTGCGCACCCGGCCCGTCTGAATAATCCGGCTACAACAACAGGCCGGGAGGACACCTTATGGGCGCTTCAGCGCAAGGGCACTTCGTTACGCTGCCGGATGGTTTGCAGCTGCGCTATGTGGATATAAGCGGGAAGGATGGCGGCAACGGCGAGCCGGTGATCTTCATCCATGGCAGCGGACCGGGCGCCAGCGGTCACAGCAACTTCAAGCAGAACTACCCGGTGTTTGCCGAAGCCGGTTACCGGGTCATCGTTCCCGACCTGCCGGGCTACGGCGCCTCGGACAAACCCGACACCCTCTACACCCTGGACTTCTTTGTCGCGGCTCTGAGCGGTTTGCTCGATGCCCTCGACATCCAGCGTTGTGTGCTGGTCGGCAACTCCCTGGGCGGCGCGATCGCGATCAAACTGGCCCTCGACCAACCGCAGCGTGTCAGCCGTCTGGTGCTGATGGCGCCCGGTGGACTGATGGAAAAGGAACAGTATTACCTGCAGATGGAAGGTATCCAGAAAATGGGCGCGGCCTTCCCCAAGGGTGAACTGAACGACGCAGCGGGCATGCGTCGCCTGCTGGCGCTGCAGCTGTTCGACGAAAGCCTGATCAGCGACGAAACGGTCAACGAGCGGGTGGCCGTGGTGCAACAGCAGCCGGTGTGTGTGCTGTCGACCATGCAGGTGCCGAACATGACGTCGCGCCTGGGGGAGTTGCAGTGCCCGATCCTCGGTTTCTGGGGCATGAACGACAAGTTCTGCCCGTCCTCCGGTGCCCGGACCATGCTCGAAAACTGTTCCAGAATCCGTTTCGTGATGCTCAGCGAGTGCGGGCATTGGGTTCAGGTCGAGCACCGTGCCTATTTCAACAGCCAGTGCCTGGCGTTTCTTCAGGAGGCCCGCGGATGAGCGTGCAATTGCGCCGTGAGTTCGGCGAAGAGCTTTATCAGGCGCTGCTCAGCGGCTCCACCCTGGCGCCGCTGACCGAACGTTGGCCGTCGATCAGCATCGAAGACGCCTATCACATTTCCCTGTACGCCATTGAGCGTCGGGTCGCGGCCGGTGACCAGATCGTCGGCAAGAAGATCGGGGTGACCTCGGCGGCAGTGCAACAGATGCTCAACGTGCATCAACCGGACTTCGGTTTCATCACCCGGCAGATGTCGTTCGATGACGATGCGCAAATTTCCCTGTCGGCGAACAAACTGATCCAGCCCCGCGCCGAGGGCGAAATCGCCTTCAAGCTCAAGCGTGATCTGGTCGGCCCTGGCATTACCGAAGCCGATGTGCTGGACGCCACCGAATACGTGATGCCGTGCTTCGAGATCGTCGACTCACGGATTCACGACTGGCGCATCCGCATCCAGGACACGGTCGCAGACAACGCTTCCTGCGGCGTGTTCGTGCTGGGCGACAGCCAGGTCGACCCCCGCGAGCTGGATCTGCCGAACTTGCGCATGCGTGTGTTCAAGAACGGTGAACCCCTGAGCGAAGGCCTGGGTTCGGCAGTGCAGGGCAATCCATTGACGGCGGTGGCCTGGCTGGCCAACACACTGGGCGCGTTCGGCATTCCGTTCAAGGCCGGGGAAATCATCTTGTCCGGCTCTCTGGTGCCACTGGAACCGGCCCGAGCCGGCGACCGTTTTTCTCTGACCATCGATGGCCTGGGCAGTGCCCGGGTGTCTTTCTGCGCCTGACTTTTGGAGTTTGACCCCATGAGCAAAAAACTCAGAGCGGCCATTATCGGCCCGGGCAATATCGGCACCGATCTGCTGATGAAAATGTGTCGATCACAATGGATCGAGCCGGTATGGATGGTCGGCGTCGACCCCGAATCCGAAGGCCTGAAACGTGCCCGGGAAATGGGCATCAAAACCACCGCCGGAGGAGTCGACGGCTTGCTGCCGCACGTGCTCGACGATGATATTCGCATCGCTTTCGACGCCACCTCCGCCTACGTGCACGCGGAAAACAGCCGCAAGCTCAACGAGCTCGGGGTGATCATGATCGACCTCACGCCGGCGGCCATCGGCCCGTTCTGCGTGCCGCCGGTCAACCTCAAGGAGCACGCGTCGAGCCTGGCGATGAACGTCAACATGGTCACCTGCGGTGGCCAGGCCACCATCCCGATGGTGGCGGCGGTGTCGCGGGTGCAGCCGGTGAGCTACGGCGAAATCGTTGCCACCGTGTCGTCCGGTTCGGTCGGCCCGGGCACCCGGCAGAACATCGACGAATTCACCCGCACCACGGCCGGTGCGGTGGAGAAAATCGGCGGCGCCCGACGCGGCAAGGCGATCATCGTCATCAACCCGGCCGAGCCGCCGCTGATGATGCGCGACACCATCCACTGCCTGACCGATGACGAGCCGAACCAGGATGCGATCCGTACCTCGGTGCTGGACATGGTTCGCGAGGTGCAGCGCTATGTGCCCGGCTACAAGCTGATCAACGGGCCGGTGTTCGACGGGCGCAAGGTATCGATCTTCATCGAGGTCGAAGGCCTCGGCGATTTCCTGCCCAAGTCCGCCGGCAACCTCGACATCATGACCGCCGCCGGTTTGCGCACGGCCGAGATGTTCGCCGAAGAAGCCCACAAGGGCACCCTGCAACTGCCCGTCCGTTGAGTGGAGAATTGCCATGAATTTGCAAGGTAAGAGCGTCCGTCTGCATGACATGAGCCTGCGCGACGGCATGCACGCCAAACAGCATCAGATCAGCATTGAACAAATGGTCTCGGTGGCCACCGGCCTCGATGCGGCCGGTGTGCCGCTGATCGAAATCACCCACGGCGATGGCCTGGGCGGTGCGTCGCTGAACTACGGCTTCCCGGCCCACAGCGACGAAGAGTACTTCGCTGCGGTGATCCCGCAGATGAAACAGGCCAAGGTTTCGGCCCTGTTGTTGCCGGGGATCGGCACCCTCGACCACCTGAAAATGGCCCATGAGCATGGGGTCTCGACCATTCGCGTCGCCACTCACTGCACCGAAGCGGACGTGTCCGGCCAGCACATTGGCATGTCGGCGAAGATGGGCCTGGACACCGTCGGCTTCCTGATGATGGCGCACATGGTCAGCCCGGAGAAACTGCTGGAGCAGGCGCGGCTGATGGAAAGCTACGGCGCCAATTGCATCTATTGCACCGACTCGGCCGGCTACATGCTGCCCGATGAAGTGACGCAAAAGATCGGTGCCCTGCGCGCCGGCCTGAACGCCGGGACCGAAGTCGGTTTCCACGGCCACCACAACATGGGCATGGCCATCGCCAACTCCCTGGCCGCCATCGAGGCCGGTGCTGCACGCATCGACGGGTCTGTTGCGGGCCTTGGCGCGGGTGCGGGCAATACGCCGCTGGAAGTGTTCGTCGCGGTGCTGGAGCGCATGGGTGTCAACAGCGGCGTGGATCTGTACAAGATCATGGACGTGGCCGAAGATCTGGTGGTGCCGATGATGGACCAGCCGATCCGCCTGGACCGCGATGCGCTGACCCTGGGGTACGCCGGGGTCTATAGCTCGTTCCTGCTGTTCGCCAAGCGTGCCGAGCAGAAGTATGGGATTGCGGCGCGGGAGCTGCTGGTGGAACTGGGCCGGCGCGGGACTGTGGGTGGTCAGGAAGACATGATCGAAGACCTGGCGTTGACCTTGTCGCGGGCCCGTGGGGTATTGCCAACCTGATCCATGCAGCAACGAAAAAACCACCGATGAATCGGTGGTTTTTTTATGGCCGGTGAAATCTTGCGCTCAAGGCAACAGATTACGCACCAGCGGTGGATAGCAATTGATCGCCGCGCTCGCACAACTGAAATACGCCGTGGTCGGTCGATAGGCTTCGTTTTTGAACAGTTGGCACAGGCTGGTGGATGCGCCTGCACAGACGATGATGAATAGAGCACAAGTGGATTTGCGCATGGTGGGTCTCGACACGGTTTTATTGTTGTAGAGACAGGTTATGGCGGCGACTCGCCAGTGGCTTCGTCCGAATGGACTAGTTGATCAATTTGAAGCTGCCCCGTCCCATTGTGGGAGCGAGCCTGCTCGCGAAGGCGGTGTATCAGGCGACGTGGATGTTGAATGTGCCGGCCCCTTCGCGAGCAAGCCCGCTCCCACAGGTTACTTGGCGTTTCCGGGATTTGCGTCTGGCTGCAATTCCCTTGTGGGAGCGAGCCTGCTCGCGAAGGCGGAGTGTCAGGCGACGTGGATGTTGAATGTGCTGGCCTCTTCGCGAGCAAGCCCGCTCCCACAGGTTCTGTTTGGTGTCAGGTTCTTCGGGCGAGGGCGCCCATGGCCATGAACAGCGCCGCAATGGCCCGGGCCTCGTGGAGGTCGCCGCGGGCCACCAGTTCGGGGATCTGCGCCAGTGGTATGCGCAGGCATTCCAGGGGTTCGGGTTCGTCGCCTTCGAGTTGGCAGGGGCTCAGCTGTTCGGCGAGTACCACCCGGTAGCGATGGCACAAATGCCCCGGTGCCAGGGTCAGTTCGCCCAGTTCGGTGAGGCGTGCGGCGCGCAGGCCGACTTCTTCGCTTAGTTCGCGTTGCGCCGCCTGCAAGTAGTCTTCATCGGGCTCGGCGCCGCCCTTGGGCAGGCCGAGTATGGTTTTTTCCACACCGACCGCGTATTCGCGCACCAGCAGCACATGCTCCGGATCAGGCATCGCCACCAGCATCACCGAGCGATAACCGGTGCCGCGCAGGCGTTCGTAGACCCGCTGCTGGCCGTTGCTGAATTGCAGGTGCAGGGCTTCGATCTGAAAGTGGCCGCTTTGCGCCAGCAGTTCAGTCTTGAGGATGGTTGGGCAGTTGCGCATGGGGCAGTCCCCTGTTTGGGATGAGGACACTGTGCGCTGTACAACGGGGGCCGCCATCGTCCGAGCGGACGAGGGCGGCAATGAGGCTCAGCCGAGGGTCGCCACGCTGCGCAGGATCAGGCGCACCAGCATGGTCTGGCGGGTTACGCCGGTCTTGGAGAAGGTCGAGCGCAGGTGGGCCCGCGAGGTGTTGCGGCTGATGCCCAGCTCTTCCGAGGCTTCGTCCAGGGTCAGACCGTTGGCCAGCAGCATCGCCAGCTGGGTTTCCGCCGGGGTGAAGTCGAACAGCGCGCGCACGATTTCCTGCGGCGCGGTGGACTGTTGTTCCGGGTCGCTGATGAAAATCACCACGGTTGGGCACTGTTTGCCCTCGCTCCAGTCGGTCAATGGCACCGAGCGCACGATGATCCCCAGGTCCGCTTTCCCGGACGGGCGCTGTACGCGCAGGGCTTCGACCACCGACGGGTTGCTGCTCTTTTGCGACAGCAGCGACTGCTTGACCAGGCGGCGGAACTCCTGGGTGTCTCGGGCCGTGCCCACCTGCAGGCCATCGTTGACCAGCTTGATGCCGTCCTTTTCCTGGATCAGCCGGTCGGCCACCTGGTTGGTCTGCAGCACCTTGCCGGACTCGTCGAGGATGATCGTGCCGACCGCCATCTGGTTCACCGCGCCGGCGTACAGGTTGCGCTCGGCTTCGATGCGGTTGAGCTGCATGTGGATCTTGATCGAGCGCTCCAGGTGCGGAATGAAATGCGTGAGCATGGCCTTTTCTTCATTGCCGAAAGGCTTGTCGTCACGTCCGCGGCTGATGCGAATGCGGCACTGGGCGCCGTCGACGGTGTTGATGTCGGCCCCGAGGATGTGGAACACGTCCACCGGTTCAAGGAAGTTCTTGTAGAACTCGGAATTCTGCCAGTCGTCGTTGGAGACGAACTCGGCGAGGGTCACGACCTGGCGGTTGGGCAGGTCGACAAAGGGGTCGAGGCTGAAAAAATGTTTGTTGTACGACGCGGTCGCCTCGGTCGAAGTGCCGGTGGTGTTGACCATCAAACCGTCCACGTGGGCACTGGGCGGACGCAGGATGAAGGTCACGTACTTGCTGTTCAGATGCACATTGAGCTGATTGAGGAACGTCGCCCAGGGAATGGTTTCCAGCGGCCCCTGATAGAGGTTGCCGATCAAATCACTGAACGTATCGAGGCTGAGGCTCTGCTGCATAGGGAAAAACCGTTTTTATTATTAGCGTTGGCGGTGGCCGAGGATAAGCGCCGGTATCGACTCCTTGCAACGCTCGGGCTCAGGGCCTGACAGGCGGCTGCCGATCAGGCCCGGGGCGGGCGAAAAGCCGCTGGCGTCAGACCCGTTCGCTGGCGCGCACGACAAACTTCTTGTGCTCGGCCACGTCCGCCGACAGCGCCTGTACGTCGGTGTAGAACTGCTCGTACCAGCGGCGCAACTGATAGACCGGGCCGTCGCCGTCGCACAGCAGCGGGTTGTCGACGCGGGTCTTGCTGTGCCAGATGGCCACGTCTTCGTAGAAGGCTGCCTGGGCCTGTGCCACGTAGGCCTTGGCCATCGCCTGGTTCTGCTCTTCGCTGAGCCCCGGGATTTTTTTCACCAGCACGCCGTAGCGCAGGGTGAAGCTGTCCAGATCGATCGGCACGTGGCAGTTGAGCAGGATCGAGTGGATCGGCTGGCCGTTCATGGCGCCGTTCATTTCGGTGATCTGATAGGCCGGGCCGAAGTAGGTGGCTTCGGTGGTCAACACGCTGTCGCCGGACAGGCGTTCGCTGCGGGCGCGCATGATCTGGGTGGCCAGGTGGCCTTCGAAAATGTTGATGAACTCATCGACCGGCGCGCCGTGCACGGTGCCGAAGTGCGCCATGTCGGCGATGTTGTCGATCAGTTCGCGGCAGTTGGTGCCAATCTGCAATTCGGCGACTTCCCATGCAGCCCATTCGTCGCTGTAGCAGGCGTCGATGCGCGGAATGCGTTGTTCCGGCAGCGGCGGGTTGCCTTCAGGGTCATTCCAGACGAACAGCAGCTGGTTTTCTTCCATGATCGGCCAGCTTTTGATTTTGGCCCGTGGCGGGATGCGCTTGGCGTAGGGGATGTCGTCGCACACGCCATCGGCGCCCCAGCGCCAGGCGTGGAACGGGCAGCGGATCGAGTTGCCTTCAACGCAACCGGTGCTCAGGTCGGCACCCATGTGCGGGCAGTAGCCGTCAAGAATATGCAGTTCGCCGTCTTCACCCTGGAACGCCACCAAGCGGGTGCCGAACACCTCCAGGCGATGGGCCTTGCCGTCGCGGTATTGCGCGGCCAGGCCCAGGCAATGCCAGCCACGGGCGTAGCGGTCTTCCAGCAGTTTGGCTTCGATGCGGTGCAGGGTACTCATCTTATTATTCTCCCAAGGGATCACGGGGTTGGCGCATGTAAGGGATTCTGCCGCCCCTGTAAAAGCGGGCATCGTCTGAATGGACGATGGCTGCTTTAAGCAGGCCCGCTCTACTGGCGCCATTGGACCCATGGCAGGAGTTGGCGATGAGTAATGAACAAGGGCCGGTGGCGGTGATTACCGGGGCCGCCAGTGGTATTGGCCGAGGCCTGGCCGAGCACGCGGCGACACTGGGCATGCGCCTGGTGCTGGCGGATCGGGATGCGGCGGGCCTGCAAGCCCTGTGCGACGAATTGAAGGCCGGTGGTGCGCAAGCGATTGCCTGCGTCACCGATGTCGGTGAGGTGAAGCAGGTCGAGCGCTTGCGTGACCAGGCTGTCGAGCACTTCGGCGGGGTCGACCTGCTGTTCAACAACGCCGGCGTCATGCAGACCGGCTTCAGCTGGGAAATCACCGAAGCGCAATGGCAGCGCATGCTCGACGTCAACCTCAACGGCGTGATCAACGGCATTCGCAGTTTCGTGCCGCTGTTGCTCAGCCAGGGCCGGGCAGCCCATGTGATCAACACCGCGTCCCTTGCCGGGCTGGTCAGCAGCCCGTTGATGGCACCGTACAACGTGACCAAGCAGGCGGTGGTCGCACTCTCGGAAACCCTGCATTACGAACTCGCCATGCTCGGTGCGCCGGTGTCGGTTTCGGTGCTGTGCCCGGGGCCGGTGGCCAGTGAAATCATGGCGTCGAACCAGGTGGTGGACAGCGCCGGATCCGACTTCAGTCAACTGCTCGACAGCACCATTCGCCAGGGCATGACCCCGGCGGAACTGGCTGCGCAAGTGTTCGCCTCCGTCGCGCAAAAACGCTTCTGGATCCTGCCCCACAAGGGTTTCAAACCGGCCCTTGAGCGCCGGGTACAAAGCATCCTGGGCGAGACCAATCCGCAATTTCAAATGACCGACGTAGAGGACGATGCCCATGCCGCTCGATAAGCAGATCGCCGGGGTTCTCCAGCAATTTCGCGACCTCCCGGAACCCGATTTCAGCCAGGTCGATGCCGCTCAGTACCGACACTTTTCCGATAACCTGCTGCCGGCCATCTCTGGCGATCCGATGAGCGAGGTGCGCGATCTGAAAGTGGCCGGCGCGGACGGTGATCTGGATGCACGGCTGTACCGGCCATCGGAAGCGCCGGACCTGCCGTTGCTGGTGTATTTCCATGGCGGCGGATTTGTCATGGGCAATCTCGATACCCACGATAATCTTTGCCGTTCGCTGGCGCGCCAGACCGAGGCAGTGGTGGTGTCCGTGGCTTATCGATTGGCCCCGGAACACCCGTTCCCGGCGGCGCCCCTCGATTGCTATGCGGCCACCTGCTGGCTGGTTGAGCACGCAGCCGAGCTTGGCTTCGATGGCAGCCGACTGGCCGTGGCCGGGGACAGCGCCGGTGGCAATCTGGCGCTGGCGGTCAGCCAACTGGCGGCGCAAGGCAAGGGACCGAAGATCCGCTATCAGTGCCTGTTCTACCCGGTCACCGATGCGGGATGCGACAGTCAGTCCTTCGAGGAATTCGCCGAAAGTTATCTGCTTTCCGCCAAGGCGATGCGCTGGTTCTGGCAGCAATACCTGCAAGAGGATGGACAGGCGGACGATCCGTTGGCCTCGCCATTGCGAGCCGAAAGCCTGGCAGGCTTGCCGCCGACCACCTTGTTCACCGCCGGGTTCGATCCGCTGCGGGACGAGGGCGAAGCGTTGGCCGAGTGCCTGCGCGAAGCCGGTGTGGCGGTGCGCGTGCAGCGTTACAAAGGCATGATCCACGGTTTTATCAGCATGGCGCCGTTTGTTGAGGCCGCAGCACAAGCGTTGACGGAAGCTTGCGCCGATTTGCGCGGGGCACTCCAATGAGCGGCCTGGTTTTCAACACGGTGCCGCAACTGATCGAGGCCATTGGTGCCGGTCAGATGGTGGTGATCACCGACGATGAACACAACGGCGAAGGCTCGCTGCTGATGGCCGCCGAACAGGCCGGGGCCGAGGCCGTTACCTTCATGGCGGTGCAGGCACGCGGGCTGATTTGCCTGGCCCTGACCGAGCAGCGCTGCCGCGCGCTGGGCCTGGACCTGATGGTGCCCAACTCCCGGGCGCAGCATGGCGTGGGGTTTACCCGCTCGATCGAAGCCGCCACCGGGGTGTCCACCGGCATCTCGGCGGCAGACCGGGCGCGGTCGATCCAGGTGGCGGTCGACCCGGCCAGCGTACCGGCGGACCTGGTGCAACCGGGGCATATCTTCCCGGTGCAGGCCTTGCCCGGCGGCGTGATGCAGCGGGCCGGTCATGTCGAGGCCGCTTGCGACCTGACACGGCTGGCGGGGCGGCAACCGGCGGCCACCCTGGTGGGCATTCTCAACGAGGATGGCGAACTGGCCCGTGGTGCCGAGTTGCATGAGTTCGCTCAACGTCATGGCTTGCGGATCGGCACCATCGCCGACCTGATTCACTACCGCATCCTGCATGAGGGCACGATCGAGCGCGGCGGTGAGTATCCATTACAGACTCGCCACGGCGAGTTCCAGGTGACGACCTATCAGGACACCTACCAGGGCGCGCTGCACCTGGCGCTGGTCAAGGGCCGGATCGACAGCACACAACCGGTGCTGGTGCGGGTGCAAAGCATCGAGACGTTGCGCGACGTTCTGGGCTGTGAAAGCGAAGGCGGGACACAGCAGTGGACCCTCGAACGCTCGCTGGCGAGCATCGCCGCCGCCGGTAACGGCGTACTGGTGTTGCTGGCGCAGAAGGAAACCGCCGACGGCGTGCTTGAACAACTGCGCCAGCGCAGCGGCGGCAAGCCGCGCGCACCGCAGTTTCCGCAACGGACCCTGGGCATCGGCGCCCAGATCCTGCGCGACCAGAACGTGCGCAAAATGCGCCTGATGAGCTCGCCGGTGCCGTACAAGGCCGTGTCCGGCTTCGATCTGGAAGTGACCGAATTCGTGCCGTTCCAGCCGGTAGTCTGAAGCCAACACCTGAACCTGTGGGAGCGAGCCTGCTCGCGAAGGCGGTCGGTCAGTCGACATCCATGTTGAATATGCCGGCCTCATCGCGAGCAGGCTCGCTCCCACAGTAATTTCGGTTGGTTGCATATTTTGTGTACACCCACGAACCCTGTGGGAGCGAGCTTGCTCGCGATGACGAGCTATCAGACACACCCAGTCAAAAGCTGACCCAACTCTCAAGCATCCACCGGTCTAGCCTTTCTCCTGAACTCACCATGTAGAGGGCAAAGGAATGCCGGATTTACCCGCCTCACATCGCCTGCGCACAGGCCGCTATCCTGAATCCAACAGGATTTACCTGCTGACGAGCAACACGCTGGGCCGAGAACCGGTTTTCAAGGATTTCGGTTTGGGCAGGCTGGTCGTCAAGCAATTTCAATATGCACAGGAACAATACTGGGCGAACTCTTTAGCCTGGGTCGTCATGCCCGATCATTTTCATTGGTTGATCGAACTGCAGCAGTGCTCACTCAGTCAACTGATGCAAAAAACCAAATCATTGAGTACGCGAGCCGTGAACATGTCCGTTGGACGTAAAGGCAGTCTTTGGCAGCAGGGTTATCACGATCGGGCGTTGAGGCGGGACGACGACCTGGTAAAGCTTGCTCGATATGTCGTCGCCAACCCGCTGCGCGCGGGATTGGTGGGGAAGCTGGGCGATTATCCGCTGTGGGACGCGATATGGGTTTGATCCGTAACCGCGTTGCCACCATCGCGAGCAAGCTCGCTCCCACAGTAGATTTGGTTGCCCGCAGATGTTGCGTACACCCGCTAACCATGTGGGAGCGAGCTTGCTCGCGATGGCGGAGTGTCAGTCGACATCTCTTTTGAATGAGTGCGCTTAAGGCTTGATCCCGCGCAACATCTTCCTCGCCTGATCCTGCACCGCCTGCGGCGCGGTCATGTTGCCGTCGATCACGGTGATCACTGCATGGCCTTGCCACAGTTGATAGGCATCGGCTTTTTGCTGGGTTTCGGTCGGTGACTGCGGGGCGGCCAGGTTGACGTGGACCACGCCGTCGGCGCCGCGCTGGGAGGTGAAGTTCACCCGGTCCCAGTTGCCGATCGGGGCAAAGCTCACGCCCTTGACCTCATCGGGTTTCAGCGGTGGGTAGTTGAGGTTCAGGCCGCTGACACCCGGCAGGCCCAGCACGTTCAAATCACACTGGTGTTTGCTCCTGGCACAGGCCTGTCTGGCTTCTGTACCGGCCAGGCTCGCCTGCTCGATCACCTTCACGGCAAAGCGCGCCGTGTCGTCCATCGCACCGAGGGTCTTGCGGTACCCGGCCTGCTGGTCGCGGATGATCAGGTCCATGTCGATGGCCGTGGACACTGCCACCGCCGGAACCCCTTTGAACATCGCCCGCACAGCCGCGTTGAGGGTGCCGGACATCTGCGTCAGCGGGCCGACGTTTTCGCCAAAGTTGCTGCCCGACACCACCAGGTCCGGCGGCGAATCCTTGAGGATCACGTCGAGTCCGACGTTGACCGCATCCACCGGCGTGCCAATGGCGGAAGTCTTGCCGGCGGGCGGCGTATAGCCCTCCGGTGGTCCGACGCAATACCGACCCGGCGCCAGTTCGGTCACCGCCAGGGCCTGGCCGGGTACGACCACGCTGGCGGCGCTGATGCCGCTGCTGTCGTTCAACGGGCCGACCAGGGTGACCTTATGCCCGGCAGCGGTCAGGGCGCGGTACATCGCATCGATGCCGGGCGCGCGGCAGCCATCGTCGTTGGTCAGCAGGATGTTCAGGGCGTTGGCCTGCATCGACAGGCCAACGCTGGCCATGGCGATGACGCCGGTGAGCAGTTTGTTCATGGGGACTCTTCCGTGGGAGGCGCGGATTTTACAAAGCACAACGCCCCGACCGAAGAAATCGGTCGGGGCGTTGTGAGTTTAGCGGGTGCCGAGTTTGCGCAGGTTGCCAGGGGTGAATTCGTCTTCGGTGAAGGCGGTGGCGTTGAGCTTGGCCGGTTTCTGATCGACCAGCATGCGGTCAACCAGGTAGGAGCCGGCGATCAGGTCGTGGTAGATGCCGAGGCGAGCGTGGTAGCGCTGCATCTCGTAGGCGTAGATCGAGGTCTGCATGTTGGTGCGCCACAACTGGCCACGGCTGTCGTAGTTGTCGGCCATGGTTGCCGACCAGGTGTCCTCGTCGAGGTACAGCACGCGCTTGGCGTATACGTGGCGGGCACCTTCCTTGAGGTTGGCCTGCAACACCCAGACGCGGTGTTTCTCGTAGCGCATGTACTGCGGATCGACGTGACCGGTGGTGTCCAGTATCTGGTCGACCGTTACGCTCGGGTCGTCGATCTTGTAGTTGTGGTACGGAATGTAGATCTCTTTCTTGCCGACGATGGTCCAGTTGTAGCGGTCCGGCGCACCGTTGAACAACCGGTCTTCATCGTACACGCGGAAACCTCCCGCGCCGGTCGGCGAGTCGTAACCCACGGTCGGTGCGCGACGTACCCGGCGTTGGCCCGGGCTGTACTGCCAGGCCTGGCGCGGGGAGGCGGTCGGGTTGATGAACTCGTGGCCGACCACGATCTCGCCTTTCTTGCGCACCGGCTCCAGGGTGGTGATCAGGAAGTGGGTGAATACACCGTTGGCGGTATCCAGGGCTTTGTCCGGGCTCGACCAGATCGAGAAGATCTTGTAGTCGACCTCTTCCAGTACCTTTTCCTTGTTGGAGTACACCACCGCCTGGCCGTAGACGGCCTCTTCAGTGCTGGCGCGCCCCTGCAAGGTATGGTTGAACATCAACTCGCTGCCGTTCTTCGGGATCGGGAACGGCGAGGCACCCCAGGCGTTTTTCGTGTCGTTGTTGTCATTGTCGAGTTCGGCAGTGACGGCGTTTTTCTTGACCTGGTCTTCCAGGCGCTGATCCAGGCGGAAGTCGCGGTGGCTCGGGTACACCGGGATCTTGAAGGTATCAGGGTAACGCTTGAGCAGCGCTTTCTGGCCGTCGGTCAGGTTGTCGGCGTATTTGTCCATGTTCTTCGAATCGATCACGAACAGCGGTTTTTCCGCGGCGTACGGGTCCGGGTACGGCGTGCCTGGGCCGGCGTATTTGAGGCCGGGTGGCAGGCCGCGCCATTTGCCAGTCCAGGCCGGGATGCTGCCGTCGGCGTTGCCGGCTTTTTCGGCGCCCATCGGGGTCAGGTCCTGGCCCAGGCGGGCGGCTTCTTCGGGGTTGACCTTGGCGTAGGCCAGGCCACTGCCGAGCAGGCTGACGGTCAGCGCCGTGCTCAATAATGTTTGGGTGAATCTGGACATGCTGTGCTCCTCCGATTGGGGAATCAGAACCGGTACTTGAAGTTGAGCGCGACGTTGTCGCGGTCGGCCAACGGGCTGTTGTTGGCGTTGCCGAGGTAGGCGTTGTAACGGGCCTCGACGGTGAAGTTGCCCAGGTAGCGCCACGAACTGCCGATGCTGGCGCGGTTATCGTTCTGGCCGGCGTTGATCGAGCCGACCATCGAACTGTCGCCGTGGGCGGCGGCGCTGAAGGTGACAGGCACCGACATGTCCCATCCGCTGAACACGTCGTTGTAGTCAAAGTTGGCCTGCACCGTGTAGCCCCAGGCATCGCGGTCATAGACCAGGCTGTCGGTTCCCGGCAGCGCGAAGCCCGGCGCCAGGGTGACCGGCTGGGACTTGTCGTTGCTGACCACGGTGTTGTAGACCACCTCACCGGTCAGGGTGGTGTTGTCGGCGAAGGAGGTCGGGCCGAGCACGTAGATCATCGACGTTTGCGCCTGCACGGTCTTGCCACGCACAGGGCTGGAGAAACCGTTGTCGACCATCACTGGCGTGCCGTCGCGGTAGCTGACTTCACCGGCCCAGCTGACGTCGCCCAGCACGGTGGCGAAGCTCGCGCCGAACAGGTCGATGTTGTCGAAGTAGCGCACCTGGTAGCGGCCCAACGTTGTCGCGAAGTCCAGGGACGGGGTCTTGTCGTGATAGCGCGAGTAGTAGATGCCGAACTCGGTGTTGTTCAACGACTCGGCGGCGTAGGTGAAGGCCAGACCGTACTGGCCGCTGTCGCTCGGCTTGTCGTCCTTGAGGCGGGTGACGAAACCGGAGGCGTCGTTGAAGCCGCCCTCATCGATGAAGTCGGTGGTGGAGAAGTAGCTGCCCACGCCGAACAGCTCGGTCTTTTCCCATTTGTATTGGTAGTACGCCTGGACACCCAGGCTTTCGGTCAGGGCGAACTGGGTGAACAGTTGGCCGACCGGCAGCAGGATTTCCTTGACCTCGACACCCGGGGTGGTCGCCTTGGTCGCATCGACCGGGCTCTGCGCTGCGGAAATACCCGGGTAGAACAGGCTTTCACCCCAGCTCACCACCTGGTTACCCAGGCGCGCGTTGAGGGCGTGGCCGCTCACGTCCCAGGTGCCGTAGGCGTAGTAATCGAGCATGCGCAGTTCATTGCGATGCTGGTCGATGGTGTCCTGGGAGAAACGGTCGGGTTGGCTGCAATGGCCACCGGCGAAGCAGTTCGAGGTGCCGGTGGTGTTGTCGTTGCCCTGATCGTAGACGTTGTCGTAGAAACCGGTCGCGCGGACGAACACGCCGTAGTTGTCTTGCCATTTGATGTTGGCTTCGGTGAGAAAGCCGCTGCGGTTATTGATCAGGCTGCCTTTATCGAAGGCGTTGTCACCATCGTTGGCGTTGGCATCGGCAGTCAGTTTGTGATCGCGAGACTCGGTCCGCCAGGCGAGGCTGTAAGTCAGTGTGGTGTCCCAGTCGATGCTCAAGTCTTCGCTCGGCTGAAAGCTCATGGCGTTAACGTGAGCGCTTAATCCGCCAGCCAGCAACAGCAATGCCAGCTGTACGCGAGGGTGCTGTGTTGGTGGGGCGATTATTGTTTTTATCATGTCGTCCTCATGGCCCAGGTCAGACCTGCCCGACCTGCATTTCAGGGGGGTGATTGGTGCTGTGGGCGACTATGGAGTCACGACTTGCCCACAACATCGTCCAAGCGGACTAAGCGATTTGTACGGGAACAGCCGCACCGGATCGCTGTAGGCGCTGCCGCAGGCTGCGATCTTTTGATCTGGCGTTTAAAAGATCGCAGCCTCGTTGCACTCGACAGCTCCTACAGGGAATAGGGAGTTGCGGTCTTCTCTGTAGGAGCTGCCGCAGGCTGCGATCTTTTGATCTGGCCTTTGAAAGATCGCAGCCTCGTTGCACTCGACAGCTCCTACAGGGGGTTGGGGGAGCGGTCTTCTCTGTAGGAGCTGCCGCAGGCTGCGATCTTTTGATCTGGCCTTTGAAAGATCGCAGCCTCGTTGCACTCGACAGCTCCTACAGGGAATAGGGAGTTGCGGTCTTCTCTGTAGGAGCTGCCGAAGGCTGCGATCTTTTGATCTGGCTTTTGAAAGATCGCAGCCTCGTTGCACTCGACAGCTCCTACAGGGGGAGCTGCGGTCTTCGGCTTAGTCCCATCGGACGATGAACACCCGGCGCGTGCGGCGAACAATCCCGAGACCGACTGCACCGGGCGAAGATCCGGCGGTGGCGGTTTCTGCCTGATGGGCGCTGAACAAGGGTGATCGCATGAACGCTGCCGGGATCAAATGGGACGAGTGTTGTGATGTGTTGGTGATTGGCTCGGGAGCCGGGGGCATGACGGCTGCGCTGCGTGCCCACGACCTGGGCTTGAATGCGCTGCTGATCGAGAAGAGCGGCGAGTACGGCGGCACCTCGGCGGTGTCCGGCGGCGGCATCTGGATCCCCAACAACCACCGGATCAATGCGCTCGGCGGCAGTGATTCGGCAGCCGAAGCGATTGCCTACATCCGTGCCGTGACCCATGGCGAGATCGACGACGGGCGCATCGAAGCCTATGTCGAGCACGGCCGGGAGATGGTCGAGTACCTGGAAAGACACACCCGGGTACGCTTCGAGGCGCAACCTCGCTACGCCGATTACTACCCGGAAGTCGCGGGCGGCAAACCGGGTTATCGCTCGATGGATCCACAACCCTTCGATGCCGCCGAACTCGGCGAAGAGTTCCTGCGCATGCGCGCACCGTCCCCCGGTACCCTGATGATGGGGCGCATGGCGATGACCATGAAAGAGGCGCAAGTGCTGCTGTGCCGTGGCCCCGGCTGGTTGCGCCTGACCCTGCGGGTGATGTGGCGTTACTGGCGTGACCGCGAGGGTCGACGTTTGTCTCGCCGCGACCGCTACCTGACCCTGGGCAATGCCTTGATCGGTGCCTTGCGCTGTTCGTTGCAGGATCGCGGCAAATCCCTGTGGCTCAACTGTGCGCTCGAAGAACTGCTGTTGGTCGGCGACCGGGTCGGCGGTGCGCGGGTCAATCGCAACGGCCAGTTGCTCAACGTCAAGGCGCGCTACGGGGTGATCGTTGCCGCCGGTGGTTTCGAGCGCAACCAGGCGATGCGCGAGCAGTACTTGCCGCAGCCGTCCCGGGCCAACTGGAGTGCCACGCCGCCGAACAATACCGGCGACGGCATTCGCGCCGGCCAGGCCATCGGCGCGCGTACCGCGTTGATGGAGCACAGCTGGTGGGCGCCGACCACTTTCGTCAAGGGCGAAGAGAAGCAGCGTGCGTTGTTCGTCGAACGAACCTTGCCGGGGTGCGTGATGGTCAACGCCGCAGGCGAACGTTTCGTCAACGAAGCCGCGCCCTATACCGACATCGTTTATGCGATGTACGCCAACAACCGCGAAGGCGCCGCGAGCGTGCCGTGCTGGATGGTGTTTGACGCCGAGTTCCGCCGCAAATATCCGTGCGGTGCCTTGCTGCCGGGCTATGCCCAGCGCGACTGGCAATTGCCCGAGCATCTGCGTGACTACTTCCACAAGGCGTCGAGCCTGGAAGAGCTGGCGACAAAAATCGGCGTCGACGCGGGCGGGCTGGTGCGCACCGTGCAGCGCTTCAATGGCATGGCCGTGCAGGGCGTCGACGAGGATTTCCACAAGGGTGACTCATTGTTCGACCGCTACTACGGCGACCCGAACGTGCAACCCAATCCGTGCCTGGCGCCGTTGCTCAAGGGACCGTTCTACGCCGTGCGCATCGACGCCGGCGACATCGGCACCAAGGGCGGGCTGCTGACCGACGTGCACGCCCGCGTGTTGCACGAAGACGGGCAACCGATCAACGGCCTGTATGCCATCGGCAACAGCGCCGCCTCGATGATGGGCCGCACCTATCCGGGCGCTGGCTCGACCATCGGCCCGGCCATGACCTTCGGTTACCTGGCCGCCAATCACATCAAGTGCCAGAGCGAAACCGCTTCGGCGAAAACCTTGTTCGGGAGCGTTGAATGAATCAGCCACGTCAACAAATCGCTATCGTGACCGGTGCCAGTCGCGGAGTGGGCCAGGGCATCGCCCTGGCCCTCGGTGCGGCCGGAATGACCGTGTACATCACTGGCCGCGCCCCGGCGCAGGGTGGCTCGAATCTGTACGGGCATGCCTTGCACGGCTCGCTCGAGGACACCGCCGCCGCGATCACCGCCGCCGGTGGGCGCGGTATCGCGGTGGTCTGTGACCACGCCGATGACGCGCAGGTCCGGGCGTTGTTCGAGAGGGTAGAGCAGGAATGCGGGCACCTGGATTTGCTGGTGAACAATGCCGCGTTCATCCATGACCAGTTGATCGAACCGGGGCCATTCTGGGCCAAACCGCTGGAGCTGGTACGGATTCTCGACGTCGGCCTGCGCTCGGCCTACATCGCCAGCTACTATGCCGCGCCGCTGTTGCTCAAAAGTGCCCAAGCGCTGATTTGCTTCACTTCATCGTTCGGGGCCGGGTGCTACATGCACGGTCCGGCATACGGCGCGCAAAAGGCCGGCGTCGACAAGCTTGCGGCGGACATGGCCATTGATTTCGAAGGGCAGGGCGTGGCGGCGTTGTCGCTGTGGCTCGGCCCGCAACTGACCGAGCGCACCCGGATTGCCGGCCAGCAGCACGGTGAGCAGTACCAGGCGTTTCTCGCCCATGCCGAAACCCCGCAGTTCAACGGGCGGGTGATCCAGGCCTTGCTCAATGATCCGCAGTTGATGGCGCTGTCCGGGCAGACCTTGATCACCGCCGAAATCGCTCCCGGCTACGGCATCAGCGAAGCCGAAGGCCGCCAGCCGCCGTCCCATCGCGCCATGCTCGGCGACCCGCGCCAACAGCACCCGGCGCGGGTGGTCTGAATTCACAGTCGTCAGGCACACACACAAACCTGTGGGAGCGGGCTTGCCCGCGATGAGGGCGTCAGCTTCAACATTGATGTTGACTGACACACCCCCATCGCGGGCAAGCCCGCTCCCACAGGTAATGTGGCATTAATCAAAATATCGCCGACGCTTAACTGACTGGCTGCAATGCCCACTCGCGCAACACATTCTTCGTCACTTTGCCCGCGGCATTGATCGGCATGCTCTGCAGCACCTGCACCCGGCGCGGCACCTTGTAGTTGGCCATCTGCTCACGGCACCAGGCGAGGAACCGCGCCTGCTCGATTTCCATTCCGGGTGCCGGCAACAGGAACGCCATCGCCACCTCACCCATGCGCTCATCGGGAATACCGATCACCGCGGCCTGGGCCACGCCCGGGTAGGTCAGCAGACACTGTTCGATCTCCGCCGGGTACACGTTGAAGCCACCGGTGATAAACATGTCCTTTAGGCGGTCGGTGATGCGCAGGTAACCCTGTTCGTCGAGCATGCCGATGTCGCCGGTGTGCAGCCAGCCGTCGGCGTCGAGAATCTCCTGGCTGGCTTCGGGGTTGTTGAGGTAACCCTGCATCAGGTTGTAACCGCGGATCTGCACTTCACCGGGAATGTTCGCCGGTTGGCTGCGGCCAGTGTTGCCGACACAACGCACTTCGACTCCCGGCATCGCCCGGCCACTGGTGTTGGCGACGATCTCTGCGGAATCACCGGAGCGGCAGATCGTGGCGAAACCGCAAACTTCCGTCAGGCCATACGCGGTGACGATGGTGGCGAACCCCAGTTCGTCACGCATGCGGTGGATCATCTCCACGGGAATCGCCGCCGCGCCGGTTACTGCTACCCGCAATGAACCCAGGTCGAACTCGCTGCGTTGCGGATGGGCCAGCAACGATTGATACAGCGTCGGCGGCCCGGGCAACACGGTGATGCGTTCGCGCTGCACGCATTCGAGCACGGCCTGCACGTCGAACACTTGCTGCGGCAGGAGGGTGCAGCCACGCATCAATGCGGCCAGCCAGCCGGCCTTGTAGCCGAAGGAGTGGAAGAACGGATTGACGATCAGGTAGCGATCGCTTTCGCGCAGCCCGACGATGTCGCTCCAGTCGCGCACGATGCGCAGGTTCTGGCCGTGGCTGGTCATCACGCCCTTGGGCTTGCCGGTGGTGCCCGAGGTGAACAGCACATCGGACAAGGCTTGCGGGCCAACGCTTTGCTCGCGGGTGCGCAAGGCCAGTTGCGGCACGTCGGCTGCCAGATCCATGAACCGTTCCCAGGCCAGGGTGCCCGGATTGGCGCCGCGCAGGCTGACGATGTGGCGCAGCTCAGGGAGGTCTTCCGACACCAGCATGCCGGGGTAGTCCGCACCGAGGAATTCGCCGATGGCAAACAGCACGCAGGTGCCGCTTTCGCGCAGGATGTAGCCCGCCTCGCTGCCCTTCATCCGGGTATTGAGCGGTACCAGGGCGGCGCCGACACTTTGCAGGGCGCCGGCGGCGACGATCCATTCCCATACGTTGGGTGCCCAGATCGCCACGCGGTCCCCGACCTGTACGTCGAGGGCCAGCAGTGCGCGGGCAGCCTGGCGACGCAACTGGTCGAGTTGTCGATAGCTGATGCTGTGGCCCGCGTCCTCGATGGCCGGGCGGTCGCCGTAGGCCTGGGCAGCGTTGGCGAACAGTTGAGCGATGGTCAGTGCGGTGGCGACAGGCGGCATGGGGCCTCCCCGGTTAGAAGACAGTTGCGAAAAAGGGAGTAGGCCGGGCAGGGCGCCCGGCCGGATTGCGAATTACTGGGCGGGCGGGGCGAAACGGCGACCGGCGGAGAAACCACCGTCCACGGCGATCATCTGGCCGCTGACAAAGGACGCTTCGTCCGAGGCCAGGAACAGCGCGACATTGGCCACTTCTTCCGGTTGCCCGGAGCGGCTGAGCATGTGCTGCGAGGCGAAGAAGGCGTGGAACGCATCATTGTCACGGACCATGCTGGTCATCGGCGTTTCGATCAGGCCCGGGCACAGGCCGTTGACGCGAATGTTGGCGTAGCCGTAGTCGATGGCCATCGAGCGGGTCAGCTGGTTGATGCCGCCCTTGGACACGTTGTAGGCCACGTTGCCGTCGCAGCCCTGCAGGCCGAAGATCGAACCGACGTTGATGATCGAACCACCGCGCTGCTCCACCATCGACGCCAGCGCGTACTTGCTGGTGAGCATGCTGCCGGTCAGGTTGATGTCCATCACCCGTTGCCAGTTGGCGGTGGTGGTCTGGGTCACGCTGCCCTGGTCGGCGACGCCGGCGGCGTTGACCAGAATATCGATGCGCCCGAAGCGGCTGATGACGTCTTGCATGACCTGCTGGACCTGCGCTTCGTCGCGCACGTCGAGGGTCATGAACAGGCCGGGGAAATCCGCCGGTGCGCTGCCGATGTCCAGCCCGACCACTTGCGCGCCTTCGGCAGCGAAACGGCGCACGCAGGCCAGACCGATCCCCGAAGCGCCGCCGGTGACCACCGCGACCTTGTTCTGCAAACGAGCCATAACTGCACCTCTTTATTGTTGTGGGCTAATGCTGTGGCCGAGTCTAACTGCAGACCGGGCCTGAGTGATCGTCCAATGAGACTAAGCAATAGATCTCCCGTCGTGCACATTTCAACTGTGGGAGCGGGCTTGCTCGCGAAGGGGGCGGCAGCCTCGACATCATCGTTGCCTGACACACCGCCTTCGCGAGCAAGCCCGCTCCCACAATTGACCGCATTCCCCCGTAGGAACGTACCCTCAATCCGGGAATTTCAGGTGTACCCGGGCACCCGTCGGTCGGCTCTGGCAGGCCAGCGTCCAGCCGTCGGCCAGTTCCTTGGGGGTCAGCACGTCGTTGCGCGCCAGTTGGGTCTGGCCTTCCTTGACCACGCACATGCAGGCCCCGCAAAAACCCTCTTCGCAGGACGACGGCACATCGAGGCCAGCCGCTTTGCAACTTTGCAGCAAGGTGTCGCCGGGTTTACAGGCAATTTCGTGTTGCTGGCCGTCGAGTTCGACGATCAGCGCTTCACATTGCGAATCCATGGCCGCCGCCCGTGCCAGCGTTTCTTCGGCCAGCAGTTCATCGGGGTCCGGTGGCGAGACGAAACGTTCGACATGAATGCGATCGGCCGCTTCGCCCAGTGCCAGCAGTGTGCGCTCCACGGTGTCCATGAAGGGGCCCGGACCGCAGATGAAGTAGTCGCCGCCGGCCGATCCGCGCAGCAGATGACGGACCTGATGGTCCGTCAGGAAGCCCTGCACCGAATCGAGGACGTGCACCACGTGCAGTTGATCAGGATGCGCCTTGATCAGCTGGCACAGCTCGTCCTTGAAAATCACCGACGCTTCATCGCGGTTGGCGTAGATCAACTTGATCGGCCGCCGGCTGCCATGGAGCACTGATTTGAGAATGGAAAACACCGGGGTGATGCCCGAACCGCCTCCGAACAGGACCAGGGGCTTTTCGGTGTCCGCCTGCGGGTCCAGGCAGAAATGCCCGGCCGGTGGCAATACTTCCAGCCAATCGCCGACCTGGACTTCGTTCATCCAGTTCGACACTCGGCCACCGTCAACCCGTTTCACCGTGACCTTGGGCAGCGCGTCCGCGAGGGGCGAGCTGGCCATGGAGTAGCAGCGGGTCAACAGTTTGCCGGCGAAGGGCACGCGAAAACTCAGGAACTGGCCCGGTTTGTAGCGAAAGCGCTCACGCAGGGTTGGCGGTACGTCCAGCACCAGCGAGCGCGCGTCAGCGGTCTCGTCGATCACCGCGCACACTTGCAATGAGACGCTTGCCGTCGTGTGTTCGGCCGGGGTCAGGTTCTGTTGTTGCGTGCCCATGTTCACCTCGACCTCAGAGCCCGCTGATCAGTTGGGCGTTGTCGACGCGGATCTCGGCACCGTTGACGAACCGCGACTCGTCGGTGGCGAGAAACAGCACCACGTTGGCAATGTCCCGTGGCGCCGCCATGCGGTTCATCGGGTCCTGGTCCAGCGCTTCCTGCGGGATCGGCTGTCCGCCGGCCAGGGCCTGGGTCATCGGCGTGTTCACACCATCGGGGTGCACGCTGTTGCAACGGATGCGGTAGCCCTGCTGCTTGCAGTGCAGGGCAATGGAACGGGTCATCGCCGCCACCGCGCCTTTGGACGCCGAGTAGGCGCAGAACAGCGGCATGGCGCCCAAGGCGGCGACCGACGACATGTTGATGATCGAGCCGCCACCGCTTTCCTTCATCGCCTGGATGGCGTACTTGCAGCCGAGGAAGTAGCCGTCGCCGTTGATCTTCTGCACCTTCTGCCACAGCTCCAGGGTGGTGTCTTCGATGCTGCCCAGGGCCAGGATCGCGGCGTTGTTGACCAGTACGTCGAGGCGGCCGAAGTGTTCGACGGTGGTCTTGACCACGTGTTGCCAATCGCTTTCGCTGGCGATGTCGTGGCGGATGAACAGCGCGTTGGCACCGATCTCCGCAGCCGCCTGGCGACCGGCTTCTTCGTTGAGGTCGGTCAGTACCACTTTGGCGCCTTCGCGGGCCAGCAGCAGGGCGTCTTCGCGACCAATGCCGCTGGCGGCGCCGGTGATGATGCAGACTTTGCCTTCTACACGTTGCATTGTTGTTCTCCTGATCGTGCGGTTTGAAGTGCGAATTGGTCGGCCACGTGGGCGGCAGCCCGGCGACCGGAATAGATGCAATCGGCCAGTGACAGGCCGGAGACATACAGGTTGGAGGCGACCCCGACCGCATTGCGGCCGGCGCTGTACAGGCCGTTTATGGGCTGGCCGGCAGGGTCCAGCACCCGACCGCTGGCCTCGCAGACTTTCAACCCGCCCAGGGTGATGACCGGGCAGGGGAACAGTTTGCTGGCGAATGAAAGATCGAGGGCGTACCACGGGCCCTGGTCGAGGTTGGCGAGCATCGCCGCGGACTTGCCGAACTCGTCGGCGACTTCACCGCGTGCCGCGCGGGAATAGCGTTCGACACTCTGGCGCAGCAGTTCCGGCGGCAGATGGCAGCGCTTGGCCAACCCGGCCAGGCTGGTGCTGCGCTTGGCGTTGAACAGCAGGTTGAGCAGCACCGGCAGGCGCTGGAAATTCCACACCTTGCCGGGACCGACCTGACTCAATGCCTCACGTACCAGCGCACGGTTGAGCACCAGAATGGCGCGACCGTCCTGTTCTTCGACCATGGCGTGGCCGAGGGTCGCGCCGTAGATTTCTTCGTTGGCGTAACGTTGTCCGCGGGCATTGACGATCAGCCCGCGGGCCCAGGCCAGCGGCGGATTGATGAAACGCCAGGCGCTGATCTTGTCCATCCGCGCCACGCTGCCACCGGCGCTCTGGCCCAGGGCGATGCCGCTGCCATTGCACCCGGTGGCGCCCAGCGGCAGGCCGGCCAGGTACTGCGGCGCGTGCTGGCGCACCAGATCGCGATTGAAGATGAAACCACCGCTGCTCAACAGCACCGCCTGTTCGGCGCGAATCAATTGGCGGATGGCGCTGGTCTGTTCGATGCGACGCTGACGGGCGCGCAAGCGGTCGGCCAAGGCCGGAGCGTACATATGAATGGCCGCGGCCCAGCGCGACAGGCGCGCATGTTGTTTGGCAGCGCGGCTGCCCGAAGGCAACTGCCAGGCTTCGACACCGAGGACCTTGTCGTCGAGGTCGAGCACCAGCCGCCGCACTTCGCACTGGCTGCGCAGGCGCGCACCATGACGCAAGGCGCTGGCCTTGAGCGGGGCGAACAGACTGGCACCGGACATGCCCGGGCCTTTGGTGCGATGGCCACGGGGTGCCGGTTTGGCGCTGGCGGCATAGGCCGGCACGGCTTCGTTGCCCGAGTAATAAAGGTAGTACTGGTCGCTCGGGTACGAGGTCTTGTGCGGCGGCACGCTGGCTTCGAAGGCTGCGCCTTGTCGCTCCAGCCAGGCCAGTTGCTCGCGGCTGCCTTCGCAGAACGCCCGCAATGTCTCGTGGCTGACGGCTTCGCCGACTTCCTGACGCAAGTAATTGAACATGGCGTCGCTGCTGTCTTCATAGCCCGCCTGGCGCTGATACGGCGTACCGCCGCCGGCATAGACCACACCACCGCTGAGTGCCGTGGCGCCACCGCCTTCGAAGCGATCCAGGGCGAGCACCGACAGGCCGCGAGTGCTGGCTTCGATGGCGGCACAGGCGCCGGCTCCGCCAAACCCGACGATCAGCAAGTCGCAGCGGTCATCCCATGGCAACGGGTCGGCGCTGTTCACTCGCAACGCCGTCAACCGGTTCAGGCTGTCCATGTTCGGGCCTCAGCCAGCGACTGCGAGAGAAGGTGCGGGTTTGGCGGTGGTGGTGTAGCTGCCGTCAAGGTAGACCAGCGGGGTGATGGCGTCAGTGGTATGGATCTGCAGGATGCGTCCGATGAACACGGTGTGGGTGCCGTAGCTGAAGTGGCCGTCCTGGCGGCAGAGGATCGCCGATTGTGCGTCACCCAGGTAAGGAATGCCGCCCGGGCTGGTCAGCCAGTTGCCACGGTCGAAGCGTGCTTCGCCCTTGATCGCGCCGCTGCACAGGTTGGCCAGGTCTTGTTGGTCGACGCCGAGGATGTTCACGCAGAAGTCGGCGCCGGTCGCCAGTGCGGCGTGGGGCGAGGCGGTCTTGTTGACGCAGATCAGCAGTGATGGCGGCTCGGTGCTCAGGGAGTCGACCGCGGTGGCGGCCATGGCGAAGCGTTCGGAGCCGTTGCTGGTGCTGATAATGGTGACGGACTTGGCCAGGCGGCGCATGGCCTGGAGCATGTCGGCTTTGAGATTGGCGTCGTTCATCGCACTGGGCCTTTTTTGTTGGGGTGGAGTGCGATGGATTCTTGCTCTGACGTCCAGTCGTCACATCGTCCGAGGGGACTAGGCCTTGGCGGCCTCTGGGCCGACCAGGCTCTTGGTTGATTGAGTACATATCCGTTGCTGCGGTAACGGCGGCTTATGGTTCCGCTCTTACAGCGGGTCACTTTGGCAAACGCCCCAAAGTAACCAAAGGTCTCGCCCCATACGTACGGCCCCTCGCTGAGGCTCGGGGTTCCTTCGCTCCGGTGTCCATCCGGGGGCATTGCCCTCCGGTCGGCTTCGCTTCGACCTACATGCAATGAGTTCGACTGCGTCGAACGGCGCTGCGCGCCCATCCCCGGATGAACACCTCCGCTCAGCCTGCCGAGGGGGCGGGTAGATCAAGAGCTGCAGGCGAGCTAACGCTCGGCCTGATGAGTGGTGAGAAGCGGCGCGGTGTGGGCTGCTCTGCTTTTGCACTTCTGTGGGAGCGAGCTTGCTCGCGAAGGCGGCCTGACAGCCGACCTGAACCTGGCGGATGTACCTCGACCCTGTGGGAGCTGGCTTGCCTGCGATGGCGGACTACCGGCCGGCAGAAACCTTGCTGCTGTACTCAGTTCCTGTGGGAGCGAGCCTGCTCGCGAAGGCGGCCCGACAGCCGACTGGAATTTTGTGGCTGTATCACCTCTAAAAGATCGCAGCCTCGTTGCACTCGACAGCTCCTACAGGGGAATGCGCTTGCATCAGAACCAGATCGACCGGTAGGCCGCCTCGGGCGCTGTTGCGGTGTACGCCCCCTCGTGAGGCCGAGCGTAGGTTCTGCGCAGTGGGCAACCCGGCATGGATGCCGGGTTAGCCGCCCCCGGCCATGGATGGCCGATGGCGGCGGGCTCTGTAGGAGCGAGCTTGCTCGCGAAAAATCTGAGAGCACCGCGGGGTGCCAGGCTTCCCGCATCATCGTTGACCTCCATCGCGAGCAAGCTCGCTCCTACAGGCTTTTCCAAGTGACCCGCTGTAAGAGCGGAACCCTAAGCGGCCGTTACCGCAGAAACGGATATGTCCACCCTCAAAAATCCATGCTGCCTGACACAAAGCCATCGCGAGCAAGCTCGCTCCCACAGTGATCTTCAGTGGCCACAAGTCTCGAGTAAAACAGGGAGCTCAATGTGGGTCTGCCCGCGAAGATGGCCTGCCAGCCAACACATCACTTTCTGATTCACCCCCACCCAGATACCTGTTCCCCAAAACCACATGGTCCGTTTGAGGGATGCCCGCCGCTTTGCGCATTGCTTGAATGCCAGCGTAGGGGCACTACACCCGCCCCGTTGCACGCGCGCCCCGGCGGATGGGGTGAACAAAGGAGAACAATAAAAATGCTCAACCAAGACCTGATTCGCCAGCGTCTGAGCCAACGTGCCCGTGAGTTGGTGCCGATCCTGCGTGAACGCGCCCTGAACGCCGCGCAAGCCGGGCAGTTGCCTGAAGAAACCCTGAAGGATTTCCACGACGCCGGGTTCTTTCGCATCCTGCAACCGTCCCGTTGGGAAGGCTATGAGCTGGAACCCAAGGATTTCTTCGACGTGCAGATGACTCTGGCCGAGGGCTGCATGTCCTCGGCGTGGGTGCTGGGGGTGGTGGCGATCCACAACTGGCAGCTGGCGTTGTTCGACGACCGCGCCGCGCAGGATGTCTGGGGTAGCGATTCCAGCGTGCTGATCTCGTCTTCCTACATGCCGGTGGGCAAGGTCGAGCGGGTCGACGGTGGTTTCAAGTTGAGCGGTCGTTGGGGCTTTTCTTCCGGCAGCAAGCACTGCGACTGGGCGTTCCTCGGTGCGCTGGTGCCGCCGGAAGAGGCGGGCGGGGCGCCGGATTATCGGACGTTCCTGGTGCCGCGCAGTGACTACCAGATTCTCGACAACTGGAATGTCATGGGCCTGGAAGCCACCGGCTCCCACGACATCCTGGTGGAAAACGCCTTCGTTCCCGAGTACCGCACCCATCGCGCGCTCGACGGTTTCATGCAGAGCAGTCCGGGCAATGCGGTGAACACTGCGCCCTTGTTCCGCCTGCCGTTCGGGCAGATTTTCGTGCGTGCGGTGTCGTCGTCCGCTATCGGCGCCCTGCAAGGCGCGGTGGATCAGTTTGTCGAGCACAACCGCGCCCGGGTCGGGGTCAATGACGGTCGCAAGATGGTCCAGGACCCGGCCGCGCAATCGTCGCTGGCCAATGCCATGGTTTGCGTCGATGAATGCAAGACCGTGCTGCATCGCAACTTCGCCTTGATGCTGGAGCGCGCGCAGAAGGGGGAGCCGTTGAGCATGCCCGAGCGGGTGAAGATGCGTTACGACTCGGCGCTGGTGGCCGATAAGTGCGCCAAGGCCGTTGGCGACCTGATGTTCAACAGCGGCGCCTCGACGATCTTCCGCAGTCACGCGATCAACCGTGCCTTCCGCGACATTCACACCGGTCGCGCCCACGTCGCCAACAGCCCGGCCAAGTACGCCTGGAACCTGGGCGGCGTGAGCATGGGGCAGGACAGCAGCGACTTTTTCCTCTGACGCTTCCCTACAGCTCTTTTTCTATGAAACGGGCTAGTCCGTTTGCGTGATTCGAGCGCCCCGTCGATGCACGAGCATTGGCGGTAAGGCGAAGGTCTACGGCGCCGACTGCGCATCCAAATAAGCACAAGGATCAACCATGAAATTTTCCCTGATTTACGAAGCCCAGACGGTGGACTCCAGCCGCGAAGGCGACCGCAAGATTTTCGAAGACACGGTCGAGCAGGCTGTGCTCGCCGACAAGCTCGGCTTCGACACCTTCTGGTGCGTAGAGCACACCGCACTGAGCAACTACTCGCACATGTCCGCGCCGGAAACCATGCTGGCATTCGTGGCCGGTAAAACCGAGCGCATCGGCATCGGCCACGGCGTGGTCTGCCTGCCTCCGGCGATGAACCATCCGGTGAAAGTCGCCGAGCGCATCGCCACTCTCGACCTGCTGTCCAAGGGCCGTGTGCACTTCGGCGTCGGCAAGGGCGGCACCCAGCAGGAAGCCGGCACCTTCGGCTACGACCTGGCGACCTTGCAGCCGCAGATCGACGAGATGATGTACCTGATCCCGAAAATGTTCGTGCAGGACGAGATCGAGCACAACGGCGACTTCGTGCAGATCCCCAAGCGCCCGATCCATCCAAAACCGTATCAGGACCCGCACCCGCCGATGTACCTGGCGTGCACCAACACCGAGTCGCTGAAGAATGCCGGCGGTCGCGGTATGGGCGCATTGGTGCTGGGCTTCGGTGGCCCGGAAGAAATCGCCAAGAAGGTCGAGGTGTATCACACGGCCTACGACAACCGCGATGAGAAGAAGCAAGTGGGCTTCCGCCCTAACCGGCACATCGCCGCGCTGTGCCCGGCCATCGTGCTGGACGACAACGAAGAAGCGCGCCGCATCGGTATCCGTGGCCAGCGTTACTTCATGGAGTCCCTGGGCTACTGGTACGGCGGTGGCGAGCGTCCGGATCCGCAGAAGTGGAAGGACGATACCTTCGTCGATGGCAACGGCCAGAGCGTGATCAAGTCGCGCTTCGCCTCCGAAGAAGTCAGCGTCGACTTCTCCGACCCGACAATGGCCATGATGAACCCGAACCACGCCTACGGCACCGTCGAGGATTGCATCGGCTACGTGCAGCGCCTGATCGACGCCGGCGCCGACGAAATCCTGTTCATCTGCCAGATGGGCACCGTGCCGCAGTGGGCGCAGCTGGAAACCTTGAAGAATATTGGCGAGAAGGTGATCCCCCATTTTCGTAAGGGCTGATGTCAGGACGAAGCTAGCCGGTTAACGAATGTTCTCCATTCGGACCGAACCTGTGGCGAGGGGGCTTGCCCCCGTTCGGCCGCGAAGCGGTCGCAAAACGGGGCAGCACGGTTTTTCAGACATTCCGAGTCGCCCGGTCGTGGGGGGGGGGGGGGGGGGGGGGGGGGGGGGGG
>NZ_JBWKZB010000047.1:29915-47109 GCF_059424105.1 Pseudomonas sp. GW456-E7
ACTTCGTAGTCCCACGGGGGCAAGCCCCCTCGCCACAGGAAGTAGCACAAGGAAATTGATCGCTTGTGTTACAGGCCTGGCACGGACGTCAGGTCACCTTTCCAACGGGTCCCCAAGGCCCGTTTTTTTATGCCTGCACCAACCCCACAGCCACCACACCTCTGTAGGAGCTGCCGCAGGCTGCGATCTTTTGATCTTCGGCCACTCCAACTCTGCCAAAAGATCGCAGCCTTCGGCAGCTCCTACAGGGGGGGACCATTTGGAGGGCAGCTCACGCAATGTTTTGCTGGGTATTTCAAATGGCGTGATGCTGGCGGAGATCACGGCGAACCGGGTGCTGGACCAAATATCACCACCTGCACAACGCAACGCCAGGAACTGCCGCGGTTTGCGATCTTTTGATCTCTATTTTCCATCGACTCCGAGAAGATCAAGATCAGAAAATCGCGACCAGCGATAATTCCTACAGGGATTTCCGGGTATTGACGAAGAGGTTCAAACGCCCATTATTTTGTTGGGCTTTATTGAAGGTCATTACTGCTGCAATTGTTGCAAATATATACTTGGCATTGTGAGTGGTTGATATCGCTCCTATATTTCATCAGCTGCTCGCAGTGATTATTTTTTTAACGAGAGCAAAAATAACAAACAAACGTCGCCACTAAACTCGGAAAGGAATTATTCCATGCGAAAATACCACGCAATGTTTAAAGGCCTGCTCCTCGCTGGATTACTCAGTCCACTGGTCAGCCATGGAAAGCAGATGGAGGATAAGACTGATATTCAGGCATTGGCCACATCTCCTCAATGGTTGACAACCAAGGTTTATATAGAGGGAGCCCCGGAAGTAGACGTCAAGGAAAAATATCCGGGTGTTGTTGGGATATCCATGTGGGATCCCGGCCGTAATCGCTATGAATTTTTTTATACCGATACCGGGCAATCAAAGTATGACAATGGCGGCGGCGGTTACTTCCTTGTCACCGGTGACAAAACAACGCATATCCTGGTGCCTGATAAAGGAACGGTCAGAACGGTGGTCAGAAGACTGGAAAAGTTGAATGACGAAGAATTCACCTACTCACGAGAGGTGCCTCGCGACATGGTAGATACCAATGCGCCTGTCCGGATCTATGTGGTCCATGCGCCCTACAGAGGACCTTTAAAGACCTCGATGTCGCACTAAAAGCCTTTCGGCAGTCATTTATTAAGTAGTTATTTCGATACTTCAAGGCGTCCGCGTTAAATGACGCCACTCTGAAGTGGCATCCATAAAAACCCAAAAATAAAAGGTGCAACATGAGTATGAAATTCAGAACGCTATTGATGTCTACGCTACTACTGGCCGGAATATACTCGGCTGGCGCCCATGCACAGCCGACAACGCCTTCGGCGGCAAAAGACGCTATCGCCACGCCAGATAATGCACTCATGCTGACTGTTTTCCTGAAGCACGATCAATCGCGCCCATTGGGGGAGTTGAAAGAGCAACTCGCCAAACAGGATTTTTACAAGGTGTTCCCTCCGGCCGGGGTGGAGGTTGTCAGCTGGAATATAACCATGGGGATAGGACAGGTCATCGTTCTACGCCTGCCTGCCTCGCGTCTCGCCGCGGTCAACCTCGCACTCGAAAACACCGCGTGGGGCAGTTACCGGACAGAATTCTTTCCGACCTATGATTTCAAGGAAATAGCCCTGGCAGAGCAAAAGAAAGTGCGAGAAGCCAAGTCTACCCAGTAATCACAGAGCCAATGCGCAGCGTCTTGAACGTGCAGGATTTACCTCGGCGGCGAACACAATTGCACTTTCCTCAAACGGGCCATTTCTGGCCCGTTTCTTTATGCCTGCACTCATCCCACAGCCACCACACCTCTGTAGGAGCTGCCGCAGGCTGCGATCTTTTGATCTTGATTTTTATCGATGCCGAGAAGATCAAGATCAAAAGATCGCAGCCTTCGGCAGCTCCTACAGGGTGTTTGTGAGGGTTGTTTAATGCCTGTCGGAATCACTTCTTGAAAGCTACAGCGCCTTGCGTCGTTGCCTACAGGTACGCCAGAATCCGCCGGCTTGTGCGCCTTGGACCCCCTCGGTAACTTGATTCGTGTCACTGCCCATCAGTGATCGGGTTTAGTCGCCTGTGGTTACACGAAGCGTGCATGCATTCCAAAAAGTCAGGTCATTTCATGTCTGCACTTGATGGTAGCTGTGCGCAGGGCGCTCTCGGGCGCGCCGGTTTCGTGTCTCCCCGGTCGACTAACCTGCGTACAGCTGCCACCCCCTTGTTTGGTCGCAATTGGGTGACGGCTCCAATTTCTGGAGACTGAATCATGGTCAAACCTTCACCTAATCCCCCCGAAACCGAACGCATCCCCTCACTCGCCGACATCCGCGCCATGCCGCGCAAACCCAGCACCATGTACACCGTCAATCCCGAACTCGATGCCCAAACCCTGCTGGGCGATGCCTGCCAATCGCTGGCCTCGGCGAATGTCATGACACTCGATCTGGCGGACCATACCGAGGGCCCAAGCCGCCACACCCTGCTGGGCATCGCCCAGATCATCATGCTCGGCGAGCTGTCGGTGAACCGTGCACTGGATCGGCTAGACCCACCTGAATAGCTACTGATCTGCAAATGTGAAAACTGTGGGAGCGAGCCTGCTCGCGAAGAGGCCGGCACATACAACATTGTTGTTGCCTGACACTCCGCCTTCGCGAGCAGGCTCGCTCCCACAAGTTATTTTTGATGCCCCAGCCATCATTTCCGCTAGTCCCATTGGACGATGTTGACCCTCCCCGAACCCGTTTGAATAGGCCTTACATAAAGTCTCCCCCGGCGCCAGCCGAAGGGCGGCACCGCCTGAGTAAAACGAGGAGTGCATCCATGGATATCCGCGGTCTGGGTTACGTCACCCTGTTATCCAGCGACCTGGCGCAATGGCGCCACTACGCAAGCCAGGTGCTGGGCATGATGGTCAGCGGCGACGATGAGCTTTTGTACCTGAAAATGGACGAGCGTCATTACCGCGTGCTGGTGCAGAACAGTGCCGAGAACGGCTTCGGTGCCTGCGGCTGGGAAGTGGCCGGCAAGGCGGCGCTGGAGCAGGCGGTCGGCGAGCTGCAACAGGCCGACGTGCAAGTGACCCGTGGCACCCCAGCCGAGGCCGAGCTGCGCAAGGTTCAGGACCTGGTGCACTTCAGCGACCCGGATGGCAATCGCCACGAAATTTTCTGGGGCCCGCTGCAGGACTTCGCTCGTTTCGTCTCGCCGGTGGGCGTCAAAGGTTTTGTCACCAACGACCTCGGCATGGGCCACGTCGTATTGCCAGCACCCGCCTTCGAACGCTGCCGCGACTTCTACGAACAGGTGATGGGTTTTGGCCTTTCGGACCTGATGAAAGTCCGCTTCACCCCGGACCCGGCCGAGCCGCAAAAGCGCATCCACTTCCTGCACTGCAACAACGGCCGCCACCACTCGCTGGCGATTTTCGAGTGCCCGATGCCCCACGGCTGCGTGCATATGATGGTCGAGGTCAACGCGCTGGATGAAGTCGGCCGCGCCCTGGACCGCGTCCACGCCAATGGCGTGAAGCTGTCGGCCACCCTCGGCCAGCACACCAACGACCAGATGATTTCTTTCTATATCAAGACCCCGTCCGGGTTTGACCTGGAGTACGGCTGCGACGGCCTGGTGGTCGACTGGGACCGCCACACGCCGTTCGAAAGCACCGTGGTCAGCCACTGGGGCCACGACTTCAGTGTCGGTCGCCAATGAGGAACAAGACGATGGACAAGCAAATGACCACCGCCGAGATTGTCGGCCAACTGCGTGACGGCATGACCATCGGTATCGGTGGCTGGGGCCCGCGCCGCAAGCCGATGGCGCTGGTGCGCGAAATTCTGCGCTCGGACCTCAAGGAGCTAACTGTTGTTGCATACGGTGGTGCCGATGTCGGCATGCTCTGCGCGGCCGGCAAGATCAAGAAACTGGTGTTCGCCTTCGTTTCCCTGGATTTCATTCCGCTGGAGCCGTACTTCCGCAAGGCGCGTCAGGAAGCGGCGCTGGAAGTGATGGAGATCGACGAAGGCATGCTGCTGCTCGGTCTGCGGGCGGCGGCGATGAATGTGCCATTCATTCCGACCGCCGTGGGCCTGGGCACCGATGTGCTGCGCCACAACCGCCAGATCAAGTTGATCGCCTCGCCGTACGCCGATGGCAAGGACTGGGTGGCCATGCCGGCGCTCAAGCTCGACGCAGCGCTGGTGCATGTCGACCGTGCCGACAAACGCGGCGTGTGCCAGATCAGCGGCCCGGATCATTACATGGACGACCTGTTCGTACGGGCTGCAACCCACAGCTACGTGACCTGCGATGAACTGGTCGACAGCGACTACTTTCATCAGGACAGCGCCCACGCCCATCAAGTGTTCTGGGAACGCAATCTGACTACCGCCGTGGCCCACGTGCCGGGCGGGGCACATCCGTCGTCCTGCGCGCCGCTGTACGGTTTCGATGTCGCGCACTTCAAGGCCTACAACGCCACGGTGCAGGCCGCCGATGGCTGGGAAGGTTACGTGCGCGACTACGTCGACTGCACCCACGAACAGTACCTGGACAAGGTTGGCGGCCTGGCTGCGATCCGTGAACTGCCGTTGCCGATTTTCTAAGGGAGCCTTCCGATGAGCACTACCACTTACAGCCTCGCCGAGCTGATGATCTGCGCCGCCTCTGAAGCCTGGCGCGAAGATGGCGAAGTGTTGGCCACCGGCATCGGCGTGATCCCGCGCCTGGCGGCATCCTTGGCCATGCTCAGCAGCAACCCGCAACTGCTGATGACTGACTCCGAGGCCTACATGGTCGCCGAACCGGTGCCTTTGGGCGCACGCAAGGGCTACGAGCCCAAGCGCGACAGCTGGATGGGTTTCTCGCGGATTTTCGATAACGTCTGGGGCGGCAAGCGCCATGCACTGGTCGGCCCGACCCAGATCGACCGCTTTGGCCAGGCGAACATTTCCTGCATCGGCGACTACGCCAAGCCCAAGGCGCAGATGCTCGGTGTGCGCGGTTTCCCCGGCAACTCGATCAGCCACGCCAACTCGTTTTGCGTGCCGAGCCACAACCGTCGGGTGTTCGTCGAAGGCGAAGTCGATATGGTCGCCTCGGTCGGCTACAACCCGGCCCGCCTGGCGCGGGGCTGGAAGCTGGACGACATCGACATCCGCCTGATCATCACCGACCTCTGCGTCCTGGATTTCCTGGGCCCGCAACGGCAGATGCGCATTCGTTCGCTGCACCCCGGCGTGACGGCGGCGCAGGTCCAGGACAACACCGGCTTCGAGTTGCACGTGCCGGACGACTGCCCGACCACCGCCGCCCCGACCACCGAGCAATTGCAACTGATCCAGCGTCTGGACCCGCACAACCTGCGCGCCCTGCAGCTTAAAGACAACCCGCCAGGCCAGCGCTGAGCGCCCGCGTTTTCGGAGACAAGTGATGGCTGAACATAACGACAAGAACGAGGCCGAGGTGGTCCTGTACGAAGTGCGCGACGCGGTGGCAATCGTCACCATGAACCGTCCCGAGTACCACAACGCACAGAACTCGCAGATGACTTATGCGCTGGACGCGGCGTTTCGCCGGGCCTGCGATGACGATGAAGTGAAGGTCATCGTGTTGCGCGGCGCCGGCAAGCATTTCTCCGCCGGGCATGACATCGGCACCCCGGGCCGCGACGTCGACAAGAGCTTCGATCGCGCCAGCCTGTGGTACGACCATGTGAACAAACCGGGCGGCGAGTTTCTCTATGCCCGGGAGCAGGAAGTCTATCTGGGCATGTGCCGGCGCTGGCGCGAGATGCCCAAGCCGACCATCGCCATGGTCCAGGGCGCGTGCATTGCAGGTGGGCTGATGCTGGCCTGGGTCTGCGACCTGATCGTCGCCAGCGATGATGCGTACTTCGCCGATCCGGTGGTGCGCATGGGCATTCCCGGGGTCGAGTATTTCGCCCACGTGCATGAATTGAACCCGCGCATCGCCAAGGAATTCCTGTTCCTCGGCGAGCGCATGCCGGCACCGCGTGCCTATCAGATGGGCATGCTCAATCGGGTGGTTGCTCGCGACGAGCTGGAACAACAGACCCTCGACATCGCCGGGCGCATCGCCCAGATGCCGCGCCTGGGTCTGCAACTGAGCAAGCAAGCGGTGAACAACGCCGAAGACCTGATGGGCAAGCGCGCGACCATGGACATGGTGTTCGGCCTGCATCACTTCGCCCACGCCCACAACGAACTGGTGTCCGGTGACCGCCTCGGCGGCTACGACGCCAAGGCCATGGCCAGTTCCCAGCGCAAAACGGGCGAGGCGTGAGCATGGCGATTTCGTTGAATACCCGCCTGACCGAACTGCTCGGTTGCCGCTACCCGATCATCCAGACCGCCATGGGCTGGGTCGCTGACCCGAAGCTGGTGGCGGCCACGGGCAATGCCGGTGGTTTCGGCTTTCTCGCCGGTGCGACCATCGAACCGCAGCAGATGGAAGCGGCGATTATCGAAACCCGGCGCCTGACCGATCAGCCGTTCGGCGTGAATTTCCACATGTACCAGGCCAATGCCGGCGAGATCGTCGAGCTGGTGTTGCGCCATAAAGTCCGGGCGGTCAGCTACAGCCGCTCGCCGGGCAAGCAAATGATCGGCCGCCTGAAAGATGCCGGGGTGGTGTGCATTCCCACGGTCGGCGCACTCAAGCATGCGCAGAAAGCCGTGGAAATGGGCGCCGATGCGGTGACGGTACAGGGCGGCGAGGGCGGTGGGCACACCGGTTCCGTGCCGACCTTGATGCTGCTCGATCAAGTGGTCAACGCAGTCTCAGTGCCGGTGGTGGCGGCGGGCGGCTTCAAGGACGGTAAGGGGCTGGTTTCTGCATTGGCCTACGGTGCCGAAGGCATCGCCATGGGCACGCGTTTTCTGATGTGCGCCGACAGCCCGGTGCCGCAGGCGACCCTGGCGCGCTACCTGGCGGTCAAGGACCCGGCGGCGATCATCATCAGCCGCGCCATCGACGGCATGCCGCAACGGATGATCCGCAACGAATTGCTCAACCAGCTGGAAAACAGCGGCGGTCTCAAGCGCCTGTTGCTGGCCTTGCAGAGTGGTCTGGCCTACCGCCGCCACACGGGCATGAGCCTGATGCAACTGCTGACCAGCGCGCTGAAAATGCGCGGCGCCGGAGAGCTGACCGCCGCGCAAAGCATCATGGCCGCCAACGCGCCAATGGTGATCCAGAAAGCCATGGTCGACGGGCAACCGGCCGCGGGCGTGTTGCCTGCCGGACAGATCGCCGCATCCATCGACAGCTTGCCCAGCTGCGCCCAATTGATTGAACAGATCGTCCGCGACGCCGAAGCGCGCCTGGGTGAGCTGTGCCGCCGTGTGTCGTAAGAGGAAAAGACATGAAACCATTTAGTGTCAGCATCGATAACGGCATTGCCGAACTGGTGTTCAACCGGCCGCCGGTCAACGCCTTCAACAACCAGGGCTGGGCGGATATCGCTAGCGAGATCGAGGGCCTGGGCCGTAACAACGACGTGCGGGTGATCGTGATTCGTGCCGAAGGTCGCGGCTTCTGTGCCGGGGTCGATATCAAGGAACTGGCGGCCGACGGCAACCTGATCGTCGCGGTGAACAAGGGCAACTACGACAGCTTCAAGGCCATTCACCGCAACCCGAAACCGGTGATCGTGGCCGTGCACGGCTTCGTCCTGGGTGGCGGCATCGGCATCTGCGGCGCCGCCGACATCATCGTCGCGTCCGAGTGCGCCACCTTCGGCGTGCCGGAAGTGGATCGCGGGGCCATGGGCGGCGGCGCGCATTTGCAGCGCCTGTTCCCGGTGCAGAAGGTCCGCCACATGTACTTCACCGGCGAGCCGATCGACGCCGCCGAGGCTTACCGTCTGGGCGCCGTGGAGCAGGTGGTCAAGCGCGAAGACTTGCGCGAAGCCGCGTTGCAGATCGCCCGCACCATCGCCGCCAAGAGCCCGGGCATGATCAGCCTGGCCAAGGAAGCGCTGACCGGCATCGAAGACGGCAATCTGGAAGACAAATACCGCTGGGAGCAGGGCTTCACCCTCGAAGCCTACCGCTCACTGGACTCTCAGGAAGCACGCGACTCGTTCGTCGAGAAACGCGATGCCCGATTCAACGGCTGAAGGCATACCCATGGACCTGACCTATACCCCGGCCCAGCAGGCCTTTCGCGTTGAGGCGCGGACCTGGCTGGCGGCCAATGTACCGAGTGAACCGCTGCAATCGTTCGACACCGAACAGGGCTTTGCCGAGCACCGCGCCTGGGAAGCCAAACTCAACGAAGGCCGTTGGGGCATGGTCACCTGGCCGACCGAGCTCGGCGGGCGCGGCTGCGACCTGATCGAATGGCTGATTTTCGAAGAGGAATACTACCGTTCCGGGGCGCCGGCACGGGTCAACCAGAACGGTATCTTCCTGCTCGGCCCGACCCTGATGGAGTACGGCAGCTTCGATCAGAAAGCTCGATTCCTGCCGCGCATGGCCACCGGCGAGGACATCTGGGCCCAGGCCTGGTCCGAGCCGGGTGCCGGTTCCGACATGGCGGCGATCCGCTCCAAGGCGGAACGGGTGGGTGACCACTATGTGATCAATGGCCAGAAGACCTGGTCGACCCGCGCCGTGTGGGCCGATTGGGTGTTCGGTATTTTCCGTACCGATCCACAGTCCCAGCGCCATCACGGCCTGACCTTCATCCTGCTGCCGCTGAATACGCCGGGCATCACCGTGCGGCCGATTCCGCAGCTCAATGGCTTGCCGGGCTTTGCCGAAATCTTCTTCGACGACGTCAAGGTGCCGGTGGAAAACGCCCTCGGCGGCGAAGGCATGGGTTGGCACGTGGCGATGTCCACCGCCGGTTTCGAACGCGGTTTGTTGCTGCGCTCGCCTGCGCGTTTCCAGGAAACCGCCAAGCGTCTGGTGCAACTGTACCTGGCCAACCGCGAGCAGGCCGACCGCGACCCGGCCATCGGTGAGGCGGTAATGCGCGCCTGGCTCGATGCCGAGGCCTACACCTTGAGCACCTACATGACCGCCTCGCAACTGGTGCAGGGCGGCAAGATCGGGCCGGAGTCGTCGACCAACAAGATCTTCTGGTCCGAACTCGACCAGCGCATGCACGACACCGCCATGAGCATTCTTGGCCTGCGTGGCGAGCTGCTGCCCCAAGCCCCGGCCGCCGGTGACGTCGGCCATTGGCTGGAAGGTTTCCTGTTTGCCCAGGCCGGGCCGATCTACGCCGGCACCAACGAGATCCAGCGCAACATCATTGCCGAACGCATGCTCGGCATGCCGCGTGCCTGAGGAATAGACCATGGACTTTAGTTTCAGCCGCGACCAACTGCTGTTTCAGGACAACGTCCGCAGCTTCCTGATCAACGAAGTCACCCCGGAGCGCATCCGCGAACTGTGGCAGAGCGACAGCGGGCGCAGTGAGCGACTCTGGGCGCAACTGGTGGAGCTGGGCCTGACCGCGCTGACCGTGCCCGAGGCGCAGGACGGCATGGGCATGAATGAATTGGATTTTGTGCTGATTGCCCAGGAATGCGGTTACGCCGGTCTGCCCGAACCGCTGGTGGACACCATGCTGGTTGGCGTGCCGTTGCTCGCCGCCCTTGATGAGCAACACGCGGCGCTCAAGCAATACTGGTTGGCGCGGGTCGCCGAGGGCAGTGCACGCCTGGCCGTTTCTGAACCGGGTAACCCGCTGGTCAGCGATGCCCATGTTGCCGATCTGCTGTTGCTGGCCCATGGCGACGAGGTACATGCGCTGGAGCGTGATGCCGTTTGCCTGACCCGCAACGAGTCGGTCGACCCGAGCCGTCAACTGTTCCAGGTCGAATGGACGCCGACGCCCGCTACTTGCGTGGCCAGCGGCGAACAAGGACGGCGCTTGTGGGCAGCCGCCTTCAACCGTGGCGCCCTCGCCAGCGCCGCGCAATTGCTGGGGCTGGCCAAACGCATGGTCGACCTGGCGGTGGACTACACCTTCGAGCGCAAGCAGTTCGGCAAGCCGGTCGGCTCGTTCCAGGCGGTCAAGCACTTGATGGCCAACGTCGCGGTACAGATCGAGTTCGCCAAAGGCCCGTTGTACCGCGCCGCTTATGCGCTGGCCGAGCAGCAACCGGGGCAGGACGTGCTGGTGTCCCACGCCAAGCTGGCAACGGCGGAAGCGGCCATGCTGGCGGCGAAGAACACCATCCAGGCCCACGGCGCCATGGGTTACACCTGGGAAGTCGATCTGCATCTGTTCATGAAACGCGCCTGGGCGCTGGACAAGGTCTGGGGCGATCGCGGTCGTCACAAAGGACGGATTCGCGCGGCGTTGTTTGACGGCACCCCAGAGCTGGGTGCGGGCAGTACTTTCTAAACAGTCAGTAAGGGTGACGAAATCCCTGTAGGAGCGGGCTTGCTCGCGAAGAGGCCGGCACATTCAACAGGTATGTTGCCTGACCCACCGCTTTCGCGAGCAAGCCCGCTCCCACAGGTTATCAGCGCCTGATCTTAATTTTTATACCGAGGTAGACCATGCCTGAAGCCTATATCGTCGACGCCTTGCGCACGCCCACCGGGCGGCGCAAGGGTGGTTTGAGCCAGATCCACGCCGCCGACCTGGGCGCGCATGTATTGCGCGCACTGGTCGAGCGCAACGCCATTCCCGACGAGGATTACGACGACGTGATCTTCGGCTGTGTCGACACCATCGGCCCGCTGGCCGGTGACATTGCCCGCACCAGTTGGCTGGCGGCCGGCCTGTCGCAATCGGTGCCGGGCACCACCATCGATCGCCAGTGCGGTTCGTCCCAGCAAGCGGTGCACTTCGCCGCCCAGGCGGTGATGAGTGGCACTCAGGACGTGGTCATCGCCGGTGGCGTGCAGACCATGACCCAGATCCCGATTTCCTCGGCGATGATCGCTGCCGAGCCCTTGGGCTTCACCGATCCGTTCAGCGGCTCCGAAGGCTGGGTGCGGCGCTACGGCGCGCAACCACCGACGCAGTTCCGTTCGGCGCAGATGATCGCCGAAAAGTGGGACCTGTCCCGGGTGCAGCTCGAAGCCTATTCGCTGGAATCCCATCGACGGGCCCTGCAGGCCATCGAGCAAGGTCGCTTCAATCGCGAGATCGTGCCGTTGGCCGGTGTGCTGCATGACGAAACCCCGCGCCAGACCAGCCTGGAAAAAATGGCCGAGCTGGAATTCCTGTTCGGCTGCGACCGGGTCACCGCCGCGGTATCGAGCCAGACCTGCGACGCGGCCAGCGCGATGCTGATCGTCTCCGAAGCGGCGCTCAAGCGTTACGGCCTGACGCCACGGGCACGCATCCATCACCTGAGCGTGCGCGCCGAAGACCCGATCTGGATGCTCACTGCGCCTATCCCGGCCACGGCCTACGCGCTCAAGCGTGCGGGGATGAAACTGGAAGACATCGACCGGGTGGAGATCAACGAGGCCTTCGCTTCGGTGGCCATGGCCTGGTTGAAAGAGACCGGCTATCCCCACGAACAGACCAACGTCAACGGCGGCGCGATTGCCCTCGGCCATCCGCTGGGCGCCACCGGCACCCGCTTGATGTGCACCTTGCTGCATGAACTGGAACGCAGCGGCGGACGCTTCGGTATGCAGACCATGTGCGAAGGCGGTGGGCAGGCCAATGTGACCATCATCGAGCGCTTGTAAATCAGGATGTACACCGATCCTGTAGGAGCGAGCCTGCTCGCGATGGACTCAAGAACGACGCGGTTATTCAGATACCCCGCGTATTCGTTAACGACCATCGCGAGCAGGCTCGCTCCTACAGGGAATTGTGTCGATTAGTGATGAAATTGAAGGATGAACAACATGAAAATCTGTGAAAACCGCGTCGTGATCATCACCGGTGCCGGCGGTGGCCTGGGCCGCGCCTATGCGCTGGCCTTCGCCGCCGAAGGCGCGAAGGTGGTGGTCAACGACATCAACCGCGAAGCGGCCCTGGCCGTGGTCGGCGAAATCCTCGGCCAGGGCGGCAGTGCCGTGGCCAACAGCGACGACATCACCCGTTATGACTCGGCAGGGCTGATCGTGCGCCAGGCCATCGAAACCTTTGGCGACCTGAATGTGGTGGTCAACAACGCCGGCATCTGCCGCGACCGCATGTTCGCCAGCCTCAGCGAAGCCGACTGGGACGCGGTGGTGGCGGTGCACCTCAAGGGCCACTTCTGCATTTCCAGCCACGCCGTGAAGTACTGGCGTGAGCAGGCCAAGGGTGGCGCCAGGGTCGATGCGCGGATCATCAACACCAGTTCCGGCGCCGGTTTGCAGGGTTCCATTGGCCAGTCCAACTACGCGGCGGCCAAGGGCGGTATTGCCTCGCTGACGCTGGTGCAGGCGGCTGAACTGCGCCGCTACGGGATCACCGCCAACGCCCTGGCGCCGGCCGCGCGGACCGGGATGACCGAGCAGGTGTTCGCCGACACCATGAAAAAGCCTGAAGAGGGCTTCGATTATTTCGCCCCGGAAAACGTCGCGCCGCTGGTGGTGTGGCTGGGTTCCGAGGCGTCCGCCGAGGTGACCGGGCAGATGTTCGAAGTCGAGGGCGGCAAGTTGTCGATCGCCGATGGCTGGCGCCGTGGCCCGCAACTGGATCGCCAGGGCCGCTGGGCGGTGGGCGAGATGGGCGATGCCGTCGCACAGCTTGTGGCTCAGGCTGTTCCGGCAGCCAAAGTGTACGGCAGCTGAAAAAGACCGGTCTCAGATGGGCGGCACGCGGCTATAATCGGCCAAAATCGAACCCCTGTGGGAGCGAGCTTGCTCCGGGCGGCGTTCCGACGATGGACTCCAGCGCAACGCGTGTATTCAGACAGAACGCGTTATCGTTCACGTCCATCGCGAGCAAGCTCGCTCCCACAGGTTTCCCGCGATCCTCCCGTCACCACACGAGACCTGCCATGACCATTTCCCTGTACGACGCTTCCGTGCCTGTTTTCCAGCAAATGCTCAACGCCCTGAGCGATGTACTGAAAAAGGCCGAGGCTCACGCCACCGAAAAAAACATCGACCCTAACGCCTTCCTGCAAGCGCGCCTGTTCCCGGACATGTTCCCGCTGGTGCGCCAGGTGCAGATCGCCGTTGATTTCGCCAAGGGCGTTTCTTCGCGTCTGGCTGAAGTTGAAGTGCCGAAGTACGACGACACCGAAACCACTTTCGCCGAACTGCAAGCGCTGCTGAGCAAAGTTCTGGCTTACATCGGCGAGTTCACGCCGGAGCAGATCAACGGCAAGGAAGGCATCGAGATCGTTACCCGTCCGGGCACGCCGAAAGAGAAGCGCTTCAGTGGCCAAGCCTACCTGCTGACCTACGGCCTGCCGCAGTTCTTCTTCCACGTCACCACCACTTATGCACTGCTGCGCCACAATGGCGTGGAAGTGGGCAAGCGCGACTACATGGGCGCGTTCTAAACCGTCCAGGTACAAAAAAGCCCCCGCAACCTGAGGCTGCGGGGGCTTTTTCATATTTCAGCATTCTTCACTTCACCACAACCCCCTGTGGGAGCGAGCCTGCTCGCGAAAGCGGTGTATCAGTCAATGGTTACGTTGAGGCTGACGGCCCCTTCGCGAGCAGGCTCGCTCCCACAAGTTTTGCGGTGTTAGTCAGGCCGCGTGTTGGGCCTTCTGTTCTTCACCCAGGCAAGCCGCCGCCGTGAACAGCACATCGGTGGACGAGTTCAGCGCGGTTTCCGCCGAGTCCTGCAACACGCCGATGATGAAACCGACCGCCACCACCTGCATGGCGATTTCGCTCGGGATGCCGAACAGGCTGCAGGCCAGCGGAATCAGCAACAGCGAACCACCGGCCACACCCGAAGCGCCACAGGCGCAGATCGCCGCGACCACGCTCAGCAGGATCGCGGTCGGAATGTCCACGGCGATGCCCAGAGTGTGCACGGCCGCCAGGGTCAGCACGGTGATGGTGATCGCAGCACCCGCCATGTTGATCGTCGCGCCCAGCGGGATCGATACCGAGTAGGTGTCTTCGTGCAGGCCCAGGCGCTTGCTCAGTTCCAAGTTGACCGGAATGTTCGCCGCCGAACTGCGGGTGAAGAATGCGGTGATGCCGCTTTCGCGCAGGCAGGTCAGCACCAGCGGGTACGGGTTGCGGCGCAGTTTCCAGAAGACAATGATCGGGTTCATCACCAGTGCCACGAACAGCATGCAGCCCAGCAGCACGGCCAGCAGGTGCGCATAGCCGATCAAGGCGCCGAAGCCGGAGGTGGCGAGGGTCGAGGCCACCAGGCCGAAGATCCCCAGCGGGGCGAAGCTGATCACCAGACGCACGATCACGGTCACGCCGTTGGACAGGTCGCCCAGTACTTCGCGGGTGGTGTCGCCGGCATGACGGATGGCGATGCCCATGCCGATGGCCCACGCCAGGATGCCGATGAAATTGGCGTTCATCAGCGCGCTGACCGGATTGTCGACCACACTCAGCAACAGGCTTTGCAGCACTTCGCCAATCCCGCCCGGTGCTGTGACCGCGACGTCCTGGGTCGACAGCACGAGGCTCGACGGGAACGTCATGCTGGCAACCACCGCGACCACGGCGGCGGCGAAAGTGCCCAGCAGATACAGGAACAGAATCGGCCGGATGTGGGTTTCCTGGCCGTGCTTGTGGTTGGCAATCGACGCCATGACCAGCACGAACACCAGAATCGGCGCGACGGCTTTCAGCGCCGAGACAAACACTTTGCCGATGAACGCCGTGGATTTGGCCACGTCGGGGGCAAACAGGGCCAGGGCAATACCGGCGATCAGGCCGATCACGATCTGCGTGACCAGGCTCAAGCGTTTAAGGCGGTGCAATAGAGAAGGGGATGAAGCAGTCATAAAACAGCATCTCTGATTTTTATTAATGCATGGTTTCGCAGGTTTGCGGCAACAAACAGGGCAGGCCACAGGCAGGAAACCGAGAAGGAAACACAGGGATCAATGTCTTTTAAGGTGTTGAACGTCGCATTTCTTGTGGGAGCGAGCTTGCTCGCGATGACGGTGGCACAGTCCATAGTTGCGTTGTCTGACAGTCCGCCATCGCGAGCAAGCTCGCTCCCACAGGTTTTGCCCTTAAATAATCGGCATTAACCACAGGGTGTACTTTTTTCAGGGCGCGGACTTTATCACAGCGCAGGTACGATCCTTCAGACCTGTGACGAACTGACGCCCTGGTCTTCAACGCGAATTGCAGGTTCGTGCAACCGCATCCGAAAACACTCTGTTAAGATTCGCCATCCTCATTTTCATGTCTGCCAGTGGGCCTTCGGGCTATCGCTGGTGTCGTCGTTTTCTGGAGTTGTGCATGCGGTTGTTGCCCATTCTTCTGTTGTCTGCCGCCGGTTTCACGGTGCTGACCACGGAATTCATCATCGTTGGCCTGTTGCCGGCGATCGCCAGGGACCTGGAGGTCAGCATCCCGCAGGCCGGTTTGCTGGTGACCTTGTTCGCGTTCACCGTGGCCGCGTTCGGGCCGTTCCTCACCGCGTACTTCGCCCGCTTCGAGCGGCGCAAGCTGTTCATCTCGGTGCTGATCCTGTTTGGCCTGGCCAATACGCTGGCGGCGCTGGCGCCGAACATCTGGGTGATGGCGTTTGCCCGGTTGATCCCGGCGCTGGGGCTGCCGGTGTTCTGGGCGCTGGCCAGCGAGACGGCGGTGGACATCGTCGGGCCGGATTACGCCGGTCGCGCCATTGCCAAGATCGGCTTCGGCATCGTCTGCGCCACGGTGTTCGGCATTCCGGTGGGCACGCTGATTTCCGATGCGTTCGGCTGGCGCAGTGCCTTTGCGATTCTGGCGGTCATCGCCTTTGCCAAGGCGCTGCTGCTGTTTATCTATCTGCCCAGGACCAACCTGCACCAGCATCAGGTGAGCTTCCTGTCGCAGTTCAAGATCCTGCGCAGCCCGCTGATGCTCGGTCATGTGCTGTTGTCGGTGATCGTGTTCAGCGGCATGTTCACGGCCTATACCTATCTGGCCGACATCCTCGAGCGTCTGGCCGGCTTCAACGGCACCGTGGTCGGCTGGTGCCTGATGGGCTTCGGCGCGGTCGGGTTGATCGGTAACTCCCTGGGCGGCCGGGCAGTGGATCGGCATCCGCTAATGGCGTCGATGATGTTCTGCGCGTTCATGATTGCCGGCCTGGTGGCGCTGGTGCCGAACATCCATTCGCCGCTCGGTCTGGCGGCGGCGATGGGCATCTGGGGCGTGACTCAGGCGGCGTTGTTCCTGGTCAGCCATGTGCGCCTGATGAAAGCCGCGCCCGAAGCGCCGGCATTTGCCGCGTCGCTGAACATCGCCGGGGCCAACCTCGGCATCGGCCTGGGCGCAATGATCGGTGGCCGGGTGATCGACAGCGTCGGCCTGCAAGGCCTTGGCTTTGCCGCCGCCGCTTTCATCCTGGCTTCGATCCTGCTGGCCATCGCCCTGATGACGTTCAAGCCGCGCGAAGCGGTTACAGCGCTGTAAACAGCTCGCGTCGGGCACCTTCGGTAATGGCGACAATGCCGGGGTGCTTGACCTTGCGCTCCACTGAGATGGCATAGAACGACTCGCTCACCGCGTCGGTCTGGCCGATCACTTGCACGCCATACTGGCGTTGCACTTCATCGGCAATCACGCTCGGGCCGATGAAGATCCCGCTGCCGGATTGGCCGAAGGCCTGCATCAGGGCGCTGTCGTCGAACTCGCCGACAATCTGCGGTTGAATCTGCTGCTCGGCGAACCAGCGCTGCAAACGGCTGCGCACCACGGTTTCCGGGCCGGGAATCAGCAGCGGCGCGCCGTGCAGGTTGCGCGGGAAGTCCTGACCGAAACGTGCCGCCAGCTCAGGGGTGGCGAAGAAGCTGATCCCGCACTCACCCAGTTTCTGGCTGTAGCCCTTGATGTCCAGGTGCGACGGCATCGGGCTGTCGGAGATCACCAGGTCCAGGCGCTGGATCGCCAGGTCGGCCAACAAACGTTCAAGCTTGTCTTCGCGGCAGGTGATGCGCAGCGGTTCGCTCAACTCCATGGTGGGTGCGATCAGGCGATAGACGATGGACTTGGGCACCACGTCGGCCACGCCGACACGAAACAGAATCTGCTGCTCATTGGG
>NZ_JBWKZB010000048.1:0-45339 GCF_059424105.1 Pseudomonas sp. GW456-E7
CGCGAAGGCGTTGTACCAGTCACCATCAACATCGAATGACACACCGCCTTCGCGAGCAAGCCCGCTCCCACAGGGGGGGCACCGAATCATCCATTGACTGCATCAATAGTCACCATCAACTCAATGAAGTTCTCATAAAAAATCCACGGCGTAACATCTGCTCCATACCAACCCATAAGCACCCCGGAGCACACGATCATGAAACGCCAGACCCTCCTCAGCATCGCTTTCTCGGTTTTCGCAGTTAACGCTTTCGCCGCAACTTCTGCTCAACCTGTGGTCGCTGAAGGCGGCTCGGATCGTCTGATTGAAAGCCGTGTGGCTGAAGGTGGTTCGGATCGTCTGATCGAAAACCGCGTCGCCGCCGATGGCTCCGACAAGTTGATGGAGAACCGCGTGGCTGAAGGCGGTTCCGACAAACTGCTGCAGAACCGCGTTGCTGAAGGTGGTTCTGACAAACTGCTGCAGAACCGCGTTGCTGAAGGTGGTTCTGACAAACTGCTGCAGAACCGCGTTGCTGAAGGTGGCTCCGACAAACTGCTGCAGAACCGCGTTGCTGAAGGTGGCTCTGACAAACTGCTGCAGAACCGCGTTGCTGAAGGTGGCTCTGACAAACTGCTGCAGAACCGCGTTGCTGAAGGTGGTTCGGACAAACTGCCGCAGAACCGCGTTGCTGAAGGCGGTTCGGACAAACTGCTGCAAAACCGCGTTGCCGAAGGTGGCTCGGATCGTCTGATCCAGAATCGTGCGGCATAACTAATCGCCGCACCACAACGCCCAACAAAAAACCCGGCCTGATCAGCCGGGTTTTTTCATGTTTGTTTGCAGGCTTTCACTGGTTTGGAGGTCACTTCATTTTCTGCGTGGGCACGTTCCCTTGTGGGAGCTGGCTTGCCAGCGATGGTCGTCAACGATAACGCGTGTGACCTGGATAAACGCGGCGCACTGGAGTCCATCGCCAGCAGGCTGGCTCCTACAGTTTCAGCGTGGGCACGGTCCCCTGTAGGAGCTGGCCTGCCAGCGATGGTCGTCAACGATAATGCGTGTGACCTGGATAAACGCGGCGCACTGGAGTCCATCGCCAGCAGGCTGGCTCCTACAGTTTCAGCGTGGGCACGGTCCCCTGTAGGAGCTGGCCTGCCAGCGATGGTCGTCAACGATAACGCGGGTGACCTGGATGAACGCGGCGCACTAGAGTCCATCGCCAGCAAGCCCGGCCCCTACAGGCATTGCGTTGACACTTCACGGACACCAGAAACCGCCCACACAAAGAACAAAAAGGAATTAATAAATAAAAATTAAGTATTTATCGTTATAAAAGTAGAAGCGTACTCTCCAGTCATCCCGTCATTCATCACCACAGTGAAGTGCCCCATGAATCCGACTGACAACCTCATCGACTTCGCCAGCTACCGCAAACGCAAACAAGCTCAGCAACGGGCACGGGCCATGTGGGAGATGTACGCACGCAACGCCGGACTTCAGGCATTCCAGTGGGTTCAGGCGTCTCGGTCTACCGAGACACGTCAGGCGTGAACGCGCACGAACCCTCGCGCTTTCTGATTAGCGCGGACGAACCTGTGCTGGACCTGAACAATCCGGATGCCCCTGAAGAAGACCCGATCTGCGAACGGGTAGCACAAAACCTGCTGCGTCTGCGGGGCAAGCGCCATCTGTCCCTCGATGCCCTGGCCCGACAGTGCGGCGTGAGCCGTGCCATGCTGGCGCAAATCGAATCGGGGCGCAGTGTGCCGTCCATCAAGGTGCTGTGCAAAATCGCCAAAGGCTTGAAGGTATCGGTGGCTGCGTTTCTGGAGCATCGGGCCTTCGAAGGCGTGGCCGTGCTGTCGGCGAGCCAGAGCAAACGCCTGGTCAGTGCCAACGGCGCTTTTGTCAGCCGCGCCCTGTTCCCCTTTGACGTGGCGCGCCAATCGGAATTCTACGAACTGCGCCTGAGCCCGTTGGGAGAGGACCATTCACAGGGCCATGGCCCAGGCGTCCAGGAAAACCTGGTGGTGGCGCAGGGTGTGCTGGAAATCAGCGTCAACGACGAGCGTTACCTGCTATCCACGGGGGACTCGATCCTGTTTTATGCCGACCAGCCCCACCGCTATCGCAACCCCGCCGACAGTGAAGCGGTGGCTTATCTTGTAGTGACCTACCCGGAACGCCTGGACTAAAACGACCTTGTAGGAGCGAGCCTGCTCGCGATGGACGTCAACGATAACGCGGGCTTCCTGAAAAAACGCGTCAGCCTCGGGCCCATCGCGAGCAGGCTCGCTCCTACAGGTACGTTGCAGGATTTAGCAGGTGCAGCACATCAACGGCATGCCATTGCAGCTCATCATCATCGGCATGCCGCAGTCGTTCATCATTTTCATCATCAGCGCGCAGCAGTTTTTCATCATGTCCATGTTCATGCCGGCCATCGGCATGATTTTGCACATCATGCCGTCAGCCATCATGGTGCATTCCATCACGCACTTCATCGACGGCATCGGCATACCCATCATCGGCATTGGCATCATCATGTTCATCATCGGCATGGCCATGCTCGCCCGGGACATGCACATCATGCTCATGTTGCCGCAGTGCATCATCATCGGCATGCCGCAGTTCATCATCATCTGCATCATTTCAGCGCTGTTCTTGAACATGGCCATGTCCATGCCAGCGGCCGGCATCATCTTGCACATCATCCCGTCGTCCATCATGTCGCAGGACATGGTCGCCATCATCATCGGCATGCCCATCATCGGCATCATTGGCATGGTGGCGTTCATCGGCATTTGCATCTGCATGGCATTCATCATGGTGTTGCTCCCTGAAGGACTGGATAGTTGGGCGAAGCTGATGGAGGCCGATTCTAGGGAATCGACCGAGCGCAACAAGCTGGCGATCGAACAGCCAAAGTCGATGTCGGGGCAGGCTTAACGAGGCAGACAGGACGATTGTTTCTGCAATGACGAACAATCGGATTCGATCACGGACAAGGTAAAAACCATGACGCGGATTAATCGGTTATGGATATGTAGATTGCATCTATATAAATAGCGGAAAGAAATAATCGTTCTAACCGGAGTGACAATCTTTCTCTCCAGGTTAATGCTTGAGTCGCAGGCAAAAACGCGACTTCACGGATTGTCAGAAGCTCTACCACCGCTCCACAAAAACCGGCCTGATCAGCCGGTTTTTTGTATTGCTCAGCCTGATGGTGCCCTGAGATTCTCAGGCCAGGCTCTCGACAGTCTCACCGCTGCTTGCCCGTTGAGCATCCAGCAGCACATCCAGCGTCGTGAGGAACAGGTCATGGCTCATGATGCCGGTGCACACCGTTGATAGAACCTGATTCCCCGCCTCGTCTTTCAGAGTGACCTTCTCACTCCAGGCGTTCAAATTGACTGAAGCAAGGGTCGACACCGGGACTTTACGTCCGTCAACTTCCAGAAACTCGCGTGTCACAATAATTGTTTGAGTGACGACATTCAGGAAGTCCCCCGAGACTCGCTTACGCCAGACCTGCCCGGTCGGCACATACTTGAAGGTCACTGCGCCGTTAGACTCAAGTTTGTTCATCACAACCGGCAGACACTCGCGAACATGCAACTCACGCACCAGTTGCTGGAATTCCTGAAAGCCTTTCAACGACTCGATGACGCGATGAAACGGCTCAGTTTCGTTACGCCGATACGCCAGGTTGGTGATCAGGCCAGTGAATACGGTTTGCCCTGAACTGAACAGGTAAAGGTCTTCTATTTCAGCAAACGCCGTATATTGTTGCTGCTTTCCACTGACAGCAACAATGCCGTGCTCGTAAACCTCATAATGGGTTCCGCGCAACTTCTTCTGCCACGGATAAAGCGCGAACAAGACCGCCGAAATGACGACCAACAGGCCACTGACTGAATAGATCAACAACTGCGGGTTGGAACCACGACTGGTGTTCGCCCCGGAGCTGGCCACCGGCAGTATGGTACCCAGGTACAACACAAATCCCGCCATACAGAACAGGACGATTGCGAGCAACAGCAAGAAGACCAGAAAGCCTTTGCCGTGACGGAAGGTGGAGATCAGTTGACCTGTCACCGTTGAAGCGGGTGTGGGTGATTGCTGCATGAGATGGTTACTTCCCTAGTGGTTGATTGTAAAAAACAACGTAATCCAGACGACTATCTTTCATTAAGAGACGTTGCCTGAGAACACTGTCGACTCCATTGCAAACCTTCAGATACAGGTTGTACGGTTCAGCCCATTGATCACAGAGTCAAAGGATTGCCCAAAAGTCTTGGCATCTCGCTCGATGGGATTATTCATTTTCCACATCATTTGTCGTTGCTCATCAGGCTTGTAGCCACCGCTTCTCGCCGTGTTGATCGCTTCACGCCCTTTACCGACAAAACGGTTCAAATCACTGAGCAAGACACTGCATTTGAGAGCTGGTGTCTGGGCCTTGCCCTTCTTGTCCCAACCTTCGATCATTTGGGCGGTCTTACTCAGGCTGTCTTCAAAATGTTTGGTAGCTTCCTGCGCACCAGATGACTGGAAAAAATCGCCAGACAATCGAACGGATTGCTTGGCGTAAAGCACGATGCCTGCACGGTAATAACCCAGGCTGTCTTTCTCGGCGCTATCAAAGGCTGTCTGGGTATTTATTTCGTCGAGCTTGTTAATACCGGCATAAAACTTCGCCTGCTCAACGGCAACGGCTTCCAAGGCTGCATCCAGCAATGGCTCCATTTCCCTGGCTTTTTTTCCGTCATCGGCCAGGTATCCCTTGGAATTGGCATAATTGGCGAGTTCTGCGTGGATAGGTTGCAATTTTGCGAGCGCTACAAGCATGCCTTTCGCAGGTTCATCCAGTTCTGGCATCGGGTAAGAGAGTTCCAATGCTTTGTTAAGGTTATCTTGCAAAATACTGATATCATAACCGCTGAACATGTAGTAACTCGTCAGTTTCTTTTCTGACGCCAGCGTTTCCGAATATTCGGCCCTACGCTTCTCCAGTGTGGTGACGAAATCCCCGCCCCTGTTCGCGGCCTCGACATAAATATTGTATTTTTCTATCTCTGCCTGACTTGAGTTCCTCTCCTCCAAATGCTCCTGATTGTGGGTCGTAACGCCTTGGGTGTTGTCGGACTTGTCACATCCGCTCAGAAAAACCCCTACCAACATCAACATCCCTGTCAGCATATTCCTTGAATACATGCTACTTCTCCCTGTCCATACAAAAACACATCTACTTCCGAAACAAAAACCACCATTTCAATACAACCTCTGCACACCTCACAGTCCCTTCAATAACTCCGAGCAACTTCCTTAAAAGCGAGCCCTCTTAGGCCTAGTGACTCTACAGCGTCCTTGAACACTTGACTGACATATAGCACTTGCGGATTTTCAGGAATGCGGAAAATTTCTCCCGTGTAACTCTCTGGAATTTTTAACACCGCCTTATAAACGACGTAACCACCCTCCCCCCTATCATAATCGGATTGATCAATATCAAATGCATTTGATAGAAGCTCGGCAATGAATATTGCGACATCCCCTGCACGTGGCCCGAGCAGCTTAACCCTAGGAAAAGTCTGCAAAAAATCAAGCGCATCATATGCTTTTTCCGAGACAACCAAGATCGGCCTGAAAAAAGTAAAAAAATCAGAAAGTGCCAGCTTATTTTTATCATCACTATTATAGACGACACAAAAAGCCTGTCTCTCAGACTCTAAAATCACTTCACCATATGCCAGCTTTGTAGCGAATTCCTGCAGACTTTCCACCTGATCCGCATCGATCAATGTTTTGTATTTATCATCTTGTGTTATTGAATAAATCTTCATAAATCACCCAAATAATCCAGACCACTGCGCATCGCGCGGACTCGTAAGCAATGTATTACGAATTCTATCAATCGTCTTCAAAACCATCGGCTTACCACCAGCCTTATCCGCACTAATTATAAGCTGGTTAACATTCTCAAAATAAGAATTTGGATGCTTACCATTATGCAAGATCCCCGGCACACTCGAGTCAATGTTATTACGATTAGGCAAAAACACTCCATTGACCGCATCATCCACATGAATATCATGCTTTGCCAGGACCGCTCTCGCAGGAGCTGCAAGCTTAGCGGTATCACCAACGATATGATGTGCAGCTGAGTTTGCGGGGCGGGGTGTTCCACCTTTTGTCATATTGTTACTTAGCGCCTTGGAGCAAAGCCCCAGTGGATCGATCCATCCAGTAGGACCGGGCGCATATTTATATAAGTTATATCCCCCATCTAACCCAATCGGATCCTGCGTAACAAACCGCCCCACCTCCGGATCGTAATACCGAAACGTGTTGTAGTGCAGCCCCGTCTCGTCGTCGAAATACTGTCCCTGAAACCGCAGGTTCTGCTCGACTTCATTGACCGTCAGCTTCTCAACCGAACCCCAAGCCTTGTACGTCGCCTGCCAGACTATGCTCCCGTCCGCGTCAGTCATCTCCAGCGGCGTACCAATCTGGTCGGTATGGAAGTAGTAAAGCTGCTGCTCCCCACCCTCCTCCTGGTCGACACGCGCCAACGGCGCATAACTCCCCGGCTCATAGAGATACAGACTGCTCCGCCCCGGACTTTCCTCCCGCAGCATCCGCAAGCCTTGCCACAGGAAACGCTTCTGCTCGGTCCGACCCTTGACCTCTGAAACCTTGGCAATCCGCCGCCCCAAACTGTCGTACCGATACGAACCGGTACTCTCCAATTTGCCGTTGACCAACGTCTCAGCCCGCACCAGCCGATTCTCACAGTCATAAACAAACGTCTGCAGCCGGTTCATCCCGCTGCGTTTCTCAATCAGGTTGCCCCATGCATCGTAGGCATACTCCTGATCCCGCCAGCGCTTGAGGCGGTTGTCTTTGACGTGGTCGAACTGGCTGGTGTTGAAGTTCAGCCGGTTCGCCGCGGCGTCGTAGCGGAATTCTTCGCTGTCGATCAGCTGGCCGGTGTCGCGGCTGTGCAACTGGCCGTTGGCTTCGTACTCGTACTTGATCTCGCCGCGCAGTTTGTCGAGGGTGCGGGTCAGTTCGCCGGCCGGGTCGTACTGGTGACGGCGGTGGATCGGGTTGTAGGCGTGCTCGACCAGCAGGTCGGGCTGGATGCCGGGGTTGTGGAGGCGCGAGAGTTTTTCCGCCGGCAGGCGCGAGGCGAACTGCCAGCTCTTGCGGCCCATCGCGTCGTAGCCGAAGCAACTGGTGAGGGTGCCCTGGGTGCGCAGGACTTCGCGGTGCAGGTCGTCGCGCTCGATGTCGCTGATCAGTTGGCCGTCGAGGTTGAGTTGGTGCAGGTGGCCGCTGCCGTAGTACAGGTGATTGAGGTGTTGGCCGGTGGGCAACGTCAGCGTGGTGAGGTTGCTCAGTGGGTCGTACTCGTAGGACAAGGCGCCTTGCGCTGTGGTCTCCTGGATCAGGCGGCCGAGCAGGTCGTAGGAGAATTCGAGGGTTTCTTCGCTGGCGCCGAGTTGCTTGCCCTGCGCGGTCGGCAGGCGCTGGATCGACAGCAGGCGATCAGCGTCGTCGTACGCGTAATCCTGACGGGCATCGGCATTGAGCTTGGCCAGCAGCCGGCCGATGCTGTCGCGCTCGAATTCGGTGCGACGCTGTGGCCGTTCGCCGCGTTCGCCGTAGCCGGTTTCGTCGACCTGGGTCAGATGTCCGCCGAGGTTGTAGCTGAAGCGCCGGGTCAGGTTGTCGATGCGTTTTTCTTCGACCAGCCGATCGGACGCATCGTAGGCGAACTGGTACGCCGCGTTGTTTTCGTTGATCAGCGCCGTCAGGCGAATCGCCGGGTCGTACTCGTAGCGAATGCGCTGACCCTTGGCGTCCTGGCGGCTGCTCGGCAGGCCACGGGCGGTGCGTAGCAGGCGCGTGGTCTGGCCTTTGCCGTCGGTGTGCGTCAGTACCTGGCCGAGGGCGTTGTAGGTGAACGACTCGGCGCTGCCGTCCGGGTGATGGATGCGCAGCACTTCGCCGTCGGGCTTGCGCTCCAGCGTGGTGGTCTGGCCCAGCGCGTCGGTGACGGCGACCAGGTGCTGGCGCTCGTCGAAGCGGTATGTGGTGTTTTTACCTGAGCAATCCTGGAAGCGCTCGACCTGGGCCAGGGTGTTCCACCACAGGTATTTGGACTTGTGGGTCGCGTCGATGATGGTGTGTGGCAGGCCGTCGTCGCCGTTGAGGTATTCGGTGGTGTGCCCGAGGGCGTCGACTTCGGCGATGAGGTTGCCCTTGTCGTCGTAGCGGGCTTGCCAGGTGCTGCCGTCGGGGTAGTCCACCTGCGTGACCAGCGGGGTCAGGTGGTGATAGCGGTATTTGATCGAACGCCCGAGCGGGTCGGTCTCCTCGAGCAGGCGTGCGTACTCGTCGTACTTGAGCGTGATCCTGTTGCCGTCAGGCAGCGTCAGGCCGGTCATGTTGCCCGTGTCATCGATGTCGATGACGTAGTGCTCGCCCCCGAAATCGCGGCTGGCGATGACGCGATGATCGGCGTTGTAGTGAAGTTCGGCTTCGCGCCCGAGCACGTCGGTGACCCGGGTGATGCGGCCCTTGATGTCGTAGCGGAACTGGAAACGTTCGCCATCGCTGGTCCAGTGTTCCACTACCCGTTGCTGGCCTTCGATGGGTTCCCAACGGTAGTTGCAGGTCAAGCCCAGGGCGTTGCTGTGGCTGGCCATCATGCCGTCGATGTAGCTGAAACGACGCAGCGAATCGCCGTTGCGGTTGATCACTTCAGCGAGCTGGCCGCTGTCGTCGTAACGGTACTGCACCAGGGTTTCAACGGCCTCGTTGTCGACCACGCGCCTGACGTCGGTCAGGCGGCCCAGCGGGTTGTCGTAATGCAGGTGCACCCGCACGCCCCCGGTGGCGCTGATGTCGGTGAGCGTGCCCTCGGCAGTGCGGGTGAAGTGCAGGAAGTGGCCCAGGGCGTTTTCGATGCGTTGCAGCGGTACCGGGACATTGTCGTCCGCGACTTCGCCGAAGTAGAAAAAGCTGTTGTCGAGGGTTTGCAGCAGATAATGACCGCCCTCGGTGCAGACCAGATACACCTGTTCATGGGGATTGTAGATGCGCTCCCCCGGCTGCACGTCCACGAACGGAACGCTGCGCCCCTGATTGTCGGTGAGGTACACGAAGGTGCCACTGCGACGTAGGCTTTGCTCCCAGGGCAAGACCCAGCCCTTGCCGAGCACGCTGTCGACGCTCAGGTCGCTGGCATAGAAACGGGACCATTGGATCGGCATCAGGCCCGGCAGGCTGAAGTCGGTTTCGTCGGTAATGACCTTGCGGCCGGTGGTGGCGTCAACGGGGTTGCCGATCAGGCCACCCACCGCGCGCTCGATGGCCGGTCCCACGACGTAACGCGAGGCAACCTCACCGGCGACGAACCCGGCGGTGAATTTCAGTGCGCAGGGCATGATGGCTTTCATGCCGGCCTGGGTCCCGGCCTTGATCAATTGAGCGATACCGCCCGCTGCACCGGCGACCGCCATGAGGATGTCGACCGTGGTCCGCAGCCAACCGGGAATCTCGTCGTCCACCGGCAGGTAGCGATGGGTTCCGCCACCGATGAAGACATTGTCCGAGCCGCTGGAGAGTGTCGCGCCGCAGGTCATCTTGTCGCCCTTGCGGGCGGCGGCCGTGCCGTTGATGAAGACGTTGGTCGAACCTTCGGCGACCTTTACCGGACCGGGATGCTTGTCGCAGGCCCCCGTGCTTTTTTCGACGTGGGCAGCCTTGCGACTGTTGATGAACACGTTGGGCGACGCGGTGACGATCGTCCCCGCGGGTGAAGAAAACATACTGCCTATCTTCTCCCCGGCCGCGGTGAGCAGGCTACCTCCGACGCCTGCGGCCAAACCCGCCAACAAGGCCACGCCAAACCCACAGGTGAACGTCGCGATCGCCACCGTGGCAACCAGCGCAATACCGAGCGCCGCGCCGATGAGAAACCCGCCCAGGGCGCTGGTGTGCGACAGTTCATCGCCAAACCTTGCGGCTTCGAACATGGCCGTTACTCCTGTGCGCTGGAGTCGGTCTTGGGGCCGCCAGGTTGGCGAGGCTGAAAGCTCGCCAGCAGGTCTATCCAGTTCTGATTCTGCTCGCTGCTGAAGTCAGCCTGGGCTGTGGTGGAAAAAATGATCGCGCGTCCAGGCTCGATCAGAAAGGCCGCCTGGCGCTGATAGAAAGGTCGGCCATCGGTTATGTAATACGCATCGATCTGCACGCCCTCGATCGGCGCCGTGGTCGACAATGCAACGGCCTTCTTGCCCAGCAGCGTATAGCCACGCAGCTTGGACGCGAGCATCTTGATCTGACGCTCGACGTAGGCTTTGAGCACCTCGCCGGGCAGCAATGTGTCCCGGGAAATGGTGATGCTCAACGGCGCTGGAATACTCGCCCCCAACACAAACATGTTTACCGTGCGGTCCTGAAAACCTTGCGGCAACGCGATGCTGCCTTCCTGCAACTCATAATCCATTTTGGGTAACTTCCTTGAATCAAAAAAATTAGGCGTTCAGCGCACGGCAAGGCCGTCGAGCATGCCGTCAAAATCAACCAGCCACAGACTGAGCACGGGCCGGGCCGGATCAATCTCGCAAGCAATGCTCAGCCATTGCCCATCGTCACGCCCGGCGACAGGCACCAGGGCACCGACAAGGCGCGCGTGACGATCGGCATGACCGGACTTGAAATGCAGATCCACGGCCTTTGCCGCACTGCCGGCCACACTGACATCGCGCTGGCGGATGATGCGCACGTCCGGATGCTCCTGGCGAAACGCCTGCACCGAGGCCTCGAAAAGCTGCTCCAGGGTCTGCCCCTGTTGCACATCACGACGACTGATCGTCAGGTTGACCGGCTCGCCTTCGTGCTCGAGGGTGGTCTGGACCTCGCGGAAGTTGAACCCCGTCGGAAATGCCAGGTTGAAACCAGCGAAGGTGAAACTGCTGGGCGTATCCTGCAGCGCCACCACCGGCTCGGGTTCCGGCTCGGGCTCAGGCTGGACGAGGAGCACGTTCTGCTGGGCAAGGCGTTCGAATTCCTCCTGCGCAATGCGCTTTTCGGAGATGCGATCGTAGAGACTGACTCTGGTCATGGCGCCGCTACCTCAGTCATTGACCCTGACCTCGGAACCGGTGATCTGGGTCGTGCCGGTACTCGTCGTGGTGATCGCCTTGCCTTTGATCTCGATGCCGTCCGGTGTGAGGGTGATGCTGCTGTCCCCCACCTGAAGAATGATGTGCTGATTGGCACTGACCTGAATGAACTGGTTGTCGACCTGAATCGTCAGCGAGCCTTCCTGGACATTCATCACCGTGTCTTTCTTGATCGTTTCGGTGTGCGTGCCACCGACCTTGATCGTGCGATTGCTGCCGACGGTATGGACTTCATCGACCTCGATCTCGGTGTCCATGTTGCGCTCGGCATGCATGATGATCTGCTCGGCACCGGCCTTGTCTTCGAAGCGGAAGAAGTTCGCCGTGCCGCCGTCACCTTTCATCGACCGGGTCAAAAAACCACTCTGGGTCTTGTTCGCCGGCAGCGACCAGGGCGGGGTGTTCTGGCTGTTGTAGAGGCTACCCATGACCAGCGGGCGGTCTGGATCACCATCAAGGAAAGCCACAACCACCTCGTCGCCAACGCGAGGGATCAAGACACTACCAAAACCGCCACTGGCTCCGGACTGCGCGACACGAACCCAGCAGGAGCTCTTGTCGTTGAACTCGCCGTAACGATCCCAATGAAACTGTACTTTCACCCGGCCCAGTTCATCGGTGTAGATCTCCTCGCCAGGTGGGCCGACAACAATGGCGGTTTGCGGGCCGGAAATCGTTGGCGTCAGAGTGTCGAGTTGCGGTCGGAACTTGATTTTCTTGCGTACGCAAAAAAACTCATTGGCATAACCCGCCTGCCCGCCGGACAGGTAATTATTACTGCCCCGGTGCTGAATGCTCATCAGCAAAAACTGTCGATCTTCGACTGAGCCATTATCGTGCTCGTAATGCTGAGTGAGTTCGAACGTGTAGCCCGGGCGCATCGCCCGGCAGTTGCTCGCACCGGCAAACGCCTTGCCTTTGAGTTCCAGTGCCTCGATGCGATTACGCACCAGCACTTCGCCATCGTCGTAGGTTCCATGGGTGTACTGGCCCATGAAATCGTAAATCTCGTAGGCCGGTACATCACCCTGCTGATTCAGGCTGTTCATGATCACTGGAAGGCGGTTTTGAGGCTGGCGGTAATCGAAGGTCTGAACCGCTATCTTGCTCGACTGCAACTCCCTCTCTGCATTCCAGTGGGTGATCGAGTCCGCTGTTTCAGTAACGGATGCCGTATGAAAACGTACTTGAGGCTGCTCAGGCAGCGCAGGCAACTGGGTTGAATCATCCATGATGATCAACGTGTGACTATCGGCAGTGTGCTCGAAGTAAAAGAACAGCCCTTCGTGCTCCAGCAGGCGCATCACGAAATGCCGATCACTTTCCCGATACTGAGTGATGTAACTATGGGGTTTGAGCGTACGGTTGATGCGAAATTCGAACTTGGCCAGCCCTTCATAACGACTGAACACTTTGGTAATCACTTGTTCGACCGTTTGGTCCTGGAAAATCTGCGAGTCAAAGCGCTGTTCAAGCAAACTGAGCCAAGAGCCGATCAGCGCCGAATAACGACACATCCCGCCATCACTGCCATTGCTGCCGAAACGCAATACATGCCCGTTGATGTAACGACTTGCGCCCGTAGCCAGTTCGATCTCGATCGTCGCCGACTGCCCCATGGCACTCTTGAGTTTTACGCTGGCATCATCGGACAACAAATCCAACTGGAAACCGAACTCCATCGACAGGCCTTCGTGTCCGACGAAAGACTCAAGCAAGAGCTCCTGGCCGCTTTTGAGCGGCATGGTCAGTTTGAACAGGCGCCGGTTCTGCGCAGTAAACAGGGATGAAAGGTCCATTGTCATGTGTAACTCCTGGAATCAATGTTCGGGCAACCACCGCATTAACGTTCTGGTCGTCAGGAACCTGTCGACTGGCGCAGGGAACCCATCCATTTAAACAACCGGCCCAGCCACCAGCGGCTGCGGGCTTCGCGTATTTCGTCGATTTGCATGAAGGTGTAGGGGGTGGGCATTTTGTGCTCACGGATATGAAGGGTGCGGAGGCCTCGGATGCTGTGGCGTAAGTAAAACAAAATAATTACAGAACACCCCGCGCAGATGACTAGCGCAACCATGCCACCCGTTTGCGCACCCACCGATTTCAGAAACATACTGCCTGTGAGTGTCGAGACACCGGAAATCAATCCGAGATTATAACTCTTGGAATTCACAACTTTTTTAGGTCGAGCCGTAACTCTATTACCTACGCATTCGAAAGGAAAAAAAGAGGATTTACTATAAAAAATCACCAAAAACATCAGAAACACGATAGTGATCGGTGCTGTCCCACTGACTACAGACCTAGGATCTCCCTTGCCAAAGGATTCTGAAGCAATCAAGTACGCCAAACTACTGGAAATATAAGGAAAGGTAAATATCGCAGTTGACAATATGGCCGCAAAAAATACAACAAACCTCTCACAATAATAAATCAAATATAGACTAAAACAAAAAACAACAACTACAAGAAACAAATACCACCACCAAGAACACTCCAAGGTCAAGGGCCCAAAAACACCAAAAAAAGCAGCCATAAAAAACATTAAAAAGATATGTTTTTTTATATTATTCGCGTCAATCATGAAAATTTCACTCAAAACCGCCCGCCCACATCAAGCCGAAGAGCGCAGGGAGCCTAACCATTTCAACAATCTACCCATCCACCACCGGTTACGGGCTTCACGAATCTCATCAATTCTCATGAAGGTGTAGGGGATAGGCATGCCACGCTCTTGCAGGCGAAGAGTACGGATACCGCGAATTATGTGACGGAGACGTATTAACAAATATACGCACATACAAGTCCCTAATAAAATAGAAACCGCCCCTCCACTAAACGAGCCTACAGATTTAACAAACAGACTACCAATCAAAGTGGAGACTCCTACAAGCACCCCACCAAGGAATCCAAAATCCTTTGCCTTGAACTCACGAGCAGCGACTTTCCCACCATCAATCTCAAAAGGAAAGAATGAAGACTTCGTAAAATAAATCAGAAAAAACAATGCAACCACTATTAGCATAGGCCCTACCCCAGCCATGACCGCACCGACCACACCAAGCCCTAAATCCTTCTTCGAAAGCAAGTAACTTAAACTGGACAACAGATAAATAAACGAATACAAACCAGCGCAAAGCATTATCAATACGAAGCTTGTATATCGCTCACACCGATAAGCCAAATACAAAGTAGCGTTCAGCATAAAAAAAACAATCGATATATATAGATACCAGTAATAGGGAAATCCAGACACCTTGAACCCCCCCGCAAATGCCACCGCAAAAAACATGAGCCACGGAAGTTTTTTTATCATATATGCATCTGGATTAAACATCTAACACTCTCATTTTTTTAGGTAGTCCGCAATTTCTTTATCAGCCCCACTGCTCCCCATATACGCTTGAACGGCAGTACCACCTACCCAACCAACTGCTAAAACTATAACCAGCGGCGCTCCGAGCGCACCAGCAATAGCTGTAAAAATCATCCCCCCCGCAAACGCGGCAACGTTAGTAGGCTGACTTTCAGTAGACTTCCTATAAAACTCACCCATCGACGTTGAACTTGTATAATCCAGATAAGCCTGCGGCCCAACGGCTAACGCAAACCCCACCACATTACCCGTCATGAACTTGAGTCCGCCTGTCGCTCCGTTTGCATGAACCATGGCCCGCTGATTAAGCGCCCCCCTGGTTCCATATGCCGGAAGATGAGCAACTTGCCCTCCAACCCGACCGAGCACCTTGTAACTTTGTGCCTGAGCAGTAATCGGCACCTCGAAGTGCAACTGCCCTGCAACCCGAATCAGTTTTATCCTGCCTTTGAAGGCTTTCTTAGCCGAGGTCGAGTTCGCTGTGCCCCGACTATTGGCCCACTTGATCAGTTTTTTCTTGTCGGCCGCGGAGAGATCCAGCAAGTCTACAACCGACTTCGACTTTGAAAATGCAGCTACGCTGGTGCCTGCACTGACCAACGTGCCAGGCAAGTTGGCTGGAGAAAACAACAAGGAGCCTACCTCCGGGATGGCCTCTGCGGTTTTCTGTAATTCTTTCAGCGCTTCGAGGGAGACGTCCTTCGCCGAAGACAAATTCCTGATTAACGAACGCAGTAACTGTAAGGACTCTTGCGCTTCACTCGGCGACATGTCCAATTCGGGCGAAGCCAGTTCATGGGCAAGAAACATCGCCGCGTTGTAATCGCTCGTCGCGTAGTAACCGGCAAAATCTTGCGGCGCAGGGAAAGACCGAGAGGCGATCTCGCTGGGAAATGAAAGATTGCCGCCACCGATCAATCCGGCTTGTTGACGCGTTCCACGGGGGTTCGCCACTGTGCAGGGTAAAAACCTTTCGTCCATGTTCCTTTCTCCTGTTACCGCCTTCCCGAAAAGATCTTCGGCAAAACCTGCTCCGTGCAATAACTGACCAATCTTTCTTGGGCCATACTCCGTTCAAAGAGCATTGCCCCATCAACCATCACGAAAAAAAAACGCTGTTGCGATTGTCTTCCTGAATCACAAACGGCGGAAAATGACCCGTGGGTGCGACAACCACCCTGCTGAAAAAGTGCCGAAGGAATTCAACAAAAATAGAACTGCGTCACATTTTTTAATCGTCACCCGAGTACGTGCGAAAGGAAACACCTATGCAACACCAAGTGTCAAGCCGGTATTTTTTGCTCAGGAAATCATATGTCGAAATGCTGGCACATCATTCATCGCCTCCGAATCGCTTATCCGCGTCCAATATTGAACCGGCTTCACATAGATTTTGATTAAATATGTGATCCACCACCTCGCCGAAACCATTGAATTGGCTGGATTTCAGAACTACCTGACAGACACATCCCACAAGTAGTGGCAAGCAGACATCATTGTGGCCAGTAATCAAGCACAGAAAAGTCCGTCCCCATGGATATCGAAAAACTGAAAGAAAAAACCCTGAAGCTACGGTCCGCCATCGATGCATTGAAGGCAAAGGACCCTGCTGTAACCCAACTGGATCTAGAGCTATCGCCCCTGATGGACCGGGCTGAACGAGGTCAAATCCGCACGCCTTTGGAGTGGCGAGATATCCCTGGACGCTACTTGTTCACTGAACACGGCTTGCAGCAATACGCAGAACTTGAGCTGGCTTTTGCGGAGTTTAAAATCGAACTGACTGGCGGAGAATCCCCGACGCTACTCCGACTGAAAGCCCGAATGGCTCCGCCGTCCGGAACAGCCTGACAAAATCCGCGAAAAGAACGCCTGCCGTATTCCCGCCACGCGCCAATGCCATCATCCCCTCCCGATTAATATGACACTTGCACTGCAATAGTTCTGAAATCGCCAATCAATCCGGAACTGGGTGAACCGGTTCACCTTTTACAAATTATTTTCAATTAAAAATTGGATCCACCACGCCTCTGAAACCATTGAATTGACTGGCTTTCGGAACTGTCTGACAGACACATCCCGCAAATAGTGGCACTAAGGCATCATTGCGACATGTAACAAAAACGAGAAAAAATCTGCCCCCCGAATGAACTTTTCGATACGACGTGTTGCCATACACGACGTTACTGGCAACTCGATATCTATATGCCAGCATCACACTTCCGATTGTTTCCGGCAGTGTGATTTTTTGATGACGAACACCAGCAGTCACTTCTCGTGGACGGATGTCCACTTGTGAATCAAGTCACTCGACATGCTCTCCGGTTTTATTCCAGGAAGGTGCGAAGTGCTCAAGGACGATGTACCGATGACTCAGACGTTTTTTGATGTTGAAGCATTGATCCAGCTGCGAAGCCAGACCCGGGCCATTTCCGATGCGCTCAAGGCGCAGGCCTCGGATTATCTGGCGACCCTGGCTTTGCTGATTCGTCCGCAAGCGTTTTTCGGTGAATACCTGCAAGGCGCGCAACGCAGCAGCGGGCGCGAGACCCAGCACCATTTCAAGGAACTCAAGGAGCTCTTCGACCGCATCGGCTCGGCCGCTCCGTTCCAGCTGGTCAATGAACTCGAAGTGCCCCTCAACCTGCTCAGTACCACCCCGCAATTGTTTGCGCTGGAGTACGACAAGGTGCTGTCCCAAAGCGGTCAATCCATTCGTATCACCAGCCCCGTGCGCTGGGTGGTGGGCTTCAGTTCGTTCGACCTGGCCCGTTTTCGCACCGTCATCAAAGACCCCAATCGCAGCAGCGCCGAGCTGTACCGCTTCGTGGTGCATTACCTGGTGCTGTTCTACTGCCTGAGCAAGTCGCCCGGCATCAGCCGCCTGCTCGAAGGCCTGCGTTTCCCCGTCAGTTTCGAACGCCTGAAGGAATTCGGCGACCTGCCCTTCTGCGTCATCAGCTCGCCGGTTCGCTCGCAGTTGCCCGAGGAGGCCGTGATCCGCAGCAGCACCCAGATCGCCGGCAACACCAGCTTCGAAGAGCTGGTGGGGCACGCCAACATCATGGAAATGAACGATGAAATCCGTCAGCGCCTGCTGCTGACGATCGAAGGAATGTAACGCGCTCGGCCACCCATTGAACCGACACGCAAACGACTTGCAGCGAATTGTTCGCACAGGAGATCACGATGGCGAAGAAGGAAAGTACCCAGCACAAACTCGACCGCGTCCGCGCGCCTCGGGTCCATATCACCTACGACGTGGATATCGGTGACGCTCAGGAAAAGAAAGAGCTGCCCTTTGTCGTCGGTGTGCTGGGCGATTTCTCCGGCAACCCGCTGGAGCCGCTGCCGAAGCTCAAGGACCGCAAGTTCATTTTCATCGACCGCGACAACTTCAACGGCGTGCTCAAGGGCATCAAGCCGCGCCTGACCTACCGCGTCGACAACACCCTGGCGAAAAACGGCACGCAGCTGGGCGTCGAGCTCAACTTCAACGCCCTCGAAGACTTCGAACCGCAGAACGTGGTCAAGCAGGTCGAGCCGCTGCGCAAGCTGCTGGAAGTGCGCAACAAGCTGGCGGACCTGCGCAACAAGATGGGCGGCAACGACAAGCTCGAAGAGCTGCTGATGGACGTGTTGCAGAACACCGAGAAGTTGAAAACCCTGGGCAAGGAATTCGGCCGTGAAGCCGCCGTTCCGGCCACCGACGGCAAAGCGTAGGAGCCTGACGATGAACGACAAGCAAACCGTGACTCAACAGGACAGCACGCTGGTTGAAGTGGACAGCTTCACCGCGCAATCCTCGTTGCTCGACAGCATCATTTCCGAAAGCCGCGTGGCCCGTTCCGAGACTGAGCGCACCCGTACCCGCGACCTGATCGGCGAACTGGTCAACCAGATCCTGGAAGGCGAAATGACGCCGAGCAAGGACCTGATCGCCGTGCTCGATGCGCGCATCGCCGAGATCGACGCGATGCTCTCCGAGCAGATGAACGAAATCATGCACGCCAGTGAGTTCCAGCAGCTGGAAGCCTCCTGGCGCGGCCTGAAGTATCAGGTGGACCAGACCGAGACCAGCACCACGCTGAAGATCCACTTGCTCAACGCGTCGAAGAAAGACCTGGTGCGCGACCTCAAGGCCGCTTCCGAATTCGACCAGAGCGCGCTGTTCAAGAAGATCTACGAAGAAGAATACGGCACCTTCGGCGGTGCACCGTTCGGCATGCTGCTGGGTGACTACGAGTTCAACCGCAGCCCGGAAGACATGTACCTGCTCGAAGAGATTTCCCACGTCGCCGCGGCCGCCCATGCGCCGTTCATTTCGGCGGCTTCGCCTGAGCTGTTTGGCTGGGATTCGTTCACCGACATGTCCGGCCCACGGGATCTGGCGAAGATTTTCGACACTGTCGAATACGCCAAGTGGAAGTCGTTCCGCGCCTCCGAAGACTCGCGTTATGTCGGCCTGACCCTGCCCCACGTGCTCGGTCGCCTGCCTTACGGCCCGGATACCACGCCGGTCGAGGAATTCAACTTTGTCGAAAGCGTCGACGGACGCGACCACAACAAGTACCTGTGGATGAACGCCGCCTACGCGCTGGGCACCCGGGTCACCGATGCGTTTTCCCGTTACGGCTGGTGCGTGGCGATTCGTGGCGTCGAGGGTGGCGGCCTGGTGGAAGGCCTGCCGACCCACACGTTCAAGACCGATGACGGTGAAATCGCCCTCAAGTGCCCGACCGAGATCGCCATCACCGACCGCCGTGAAAAAGAGCTGTCGGACCTCGGCTTCATTCCGCTGGTGCACTGCAAGGGCACGGACTACGCCGCGTTCTTCGGCACCCAGTCGGCGCAGAAGCAGAAGCAGTACAACACCGACATCGCCAACGCCAACGCCCGGCTTTCCGCGCAGTTGCAGTACATCTTCGCCACCTCGCGCATCGCCCACTACATGAAGGCGATCATGCGCGACAAGATCGGCAGCTTCGCCTCGCGCAAGGACGTCGAGCTGTTCCTCAACAAGTGGCTGTCGAGCTACGTGTTGCTGGACGACACCGCGAGCCAGGAAGCCAAGGCCAAGTTCCCGTTGCGCGAAGCCCGCGCCGAGGTGTTCGAAGTGCCGGGCAAGCCGGGGGTGTACAAGGCCGTGACCTACCTGCGCCCGCACTACCAACTGGACGAGCTCACCGCTTCGTTGCGCCTGGTGGCTGAATTGCCGCAATCGACCCGCGGCTGATCATGCACATTGCCAGGGAGGCAATATGAGTAGTCAACACAAGCTGTTGCCATCACTGCTGGACCGGTTGCTGGACGATCGTCCGCATCAGTCCATCGAAGCGTCATCGCAGCGCTTGTGTTCGCTGGCCGATTACAAGGCCAGTATCGTTCGCGACCTGGAGATCCTGGTCAACACCCGCCAGTCCCTGGTCGCCAACGAGCTGGAAGGTTTCGTCAATCTGGGCGGCACCATCCTCGACTACGGCATGCCGGATTTCACCAGTCGCAGCGTGCTTGACCCCAAGGATCGCCTGTTGATCCAGCGGCAACTGGAGAAGGCGATCTCGGTCGGCGACCGGCGCTTTCGCAGCGTCAAAGTCCAACTGCTTGCCCAACAGACCGGCCAACGCATGCTGACCTTTCGCGTGGACGCGGTCCTGCGCCTGCAGGACGTCACCCGTCAGGTGTCCTTCGACGCGGTGCTGCAGGTCAACACCCAGGAATACAAAGTGCAGAACCTCAACTGATGCTCGACGATCTGCTGCCCTATTACGAAAAGGAACTGTCGCACCTGCGCTTTTTGGGCCAGGAGTTTGCGAGCCAGTATCCGAAAATCGCTTCGCGGTTGCTCATCGAGGGCGATAACTGCGAAGACCCGCATACCGAGCGCTTGATCGAAGCCTTCTCGTTCCTGTCTGCACGGGTACACAAAAAACTCGACGACGAACTGCCGGAAATCGTCGAGTCGTTTCTCGAAGTGCTGTACCCGCACTACCTGCGCCCTACCCCGTCGATGTCGATCGTCGAGTTCAACCTGGGCAAGCAGGAAAAAGTCACCGAAGCCTTCCGTGTGCCCCGGCATACCGAAATCAGTGCCAACCCGATCGATGGCGTGGTGTGTAAATTCCGCACCTGCTACCCGGTCGAACTGTGGCCGGTGGCGGTGCAACAGGCATCGTTCATCGAGATGGAGCGTTCGGCGTTCAACGGCCACAGCGCTGACCTGGTCGCGCGCTTGCGCATCGGCCTGGTGGCGACCGGCGACATGATGTTCGGCAAGCTGGAACTGGACCGCCTGCGGTTCTTCCTCGACGGCGAAAGCACGTTGATGCTGCAACTGTACGAACTGCTGTTCAACAACCTGGCCAAGGCCACGCTGACCTTCGAAGATCAGGGCCGCACCCGCGAAGTCGCCTTGCCGGCCAACGCGCTGAAAACCGTCGGCTATGGCCTGGACGAAGGCCTGGTGGATTACTCCGAGCGTTCGTTCCTCGGTTACCGCTTGCTCCACGAGTACTTCACCTTCCCCGACAAGTTCATGTTCTTCGACCTGTCGGGCTTTGCACGGATTCTGGCGGGCAAGGAGGTCGAGAAAGTCGAGGTCAATTTCTACTTCTCCGACTACGACCTGAGCGACCGCCTGGCGCGCCTGACGCAGAACATCGGGCGCAACAACTTCAAGCTCAACTGCACGCCGATCATCAACCTGTTCCGCCAGCAGGCCGAGCCGATCAAGTTGACCCACGCCCAGCACGAGTACGCGGTGACCCCGGATGTGCGCCTGCAAAGCTCGGCCGAAGTGGTGTCCATCGACCGCGTACGACGTGTGCGCAAAGTGGGCAGCATCGATCAGGTGGGCACTTGCCATCCATTTTTCGAGCCTCGTGGCGATCAGGGCCCGGGCCAGAGCTTCTGGATTGCCCGACGTCGAGCCGTACAGACCGGCCAGCGCGATGGCTCGAACGTGTTTATCCGGGTGGTCGATCGAGAACTGGGGCTGATGGAGGCCAACAACGATACGTTGAGCATCCGCCTGACCTGCAGCAACCGCGACCTGCCGCTGATGTTGCCTTTCGGTGGCGAGCGCGGCGATTTCACTATCCCGGGCAACTCGGTGATCAAGAACATCCGTTGCCTGCGCAAGCCCACCGCCACCGCTCGCGTGCCGCTGGGCAACGGCGTGATCTGGCGGCTCATTTCACACCTGTCGCTGAACCATATGTCGCTGGTGTCCCGTGGTCGCGAAGTGCTGCTGGAGCTGTTGTCGCTCTACAACTACCGCAACCTGTCGGCACTGCGCAAACAGATCAACGGCATCGTCTCGGTGAGCAGCGAGCCGGTGGTGGCGCGCATCGGCCACCCGCGGCCGAACTTCGTGCGCGGCGTCGGCATCACCCTCAATTTCGATGAAAGCCAATACACCGGCAGCGGTGTGTTCCTGTTCGGCATGGTGCTCGATCACTTCTTTGGTCAGTACTGCACCATGAACAGTTTTACCCAATTAACCCTTCGCACCTTGCAGCGCGAAAAGAGAGTCGTCCAATGGCCACCGCGAACCGGCGATCAACCCCTGGTCTGATCGACCAGGCAAGGGCTGAGCCGCACCGATTCGAGTTTTTCCAATTGGTGCGCCTGCTTCGCCTGCATTACAGCAGAACCGGGCGCATGGACCTGGAAACCCGACCGCACGAAGATCCTCTGCGTTTTCGCTCGCAGCTGTCGCTCAACTTCCCGGCCAGTGAAGTCAGCGATCTGCAGTTCGAGCGTGAAGGCAAGGTGTCCGTGGCCGGCCTGCCGCTGTCCGAGATGCAAGTCACCTTCATGGGCCTGGTCGGGCCCTCGGGTGTGTTGCCGCGCCCGTACACCGAGCTGTTGATCGAGCGGCACATCCAGTACCGCGATGACGCGGCCCATGCCTTCCTCGACATCTTTTCGCACCGCATGACCACGCTGTTCTACGAGGCCTGGCAAAAGTACAAGTTCTACATCGAGTACGAACGCAACGGTACTTCGGACTTCGATCGCTACCTGCTCAACCTGGTGGGTTTCGGCCCCGAGGCGCAGAAGCAGAAATTCGACCGCCAAGGCTCGCCCCTGCGCCGCGAACTGTTCAGCTATTTCTCCGGCCTGTTCGCCCAGAAACCGCGCAACGCCCTGAACCTGGAAGCGATGCTGTCTTTTTATTTTTCGCTGCCGTTCAAGGTCAAGCCCTTTGCCGGTCGCTGGCTGAAACTCGACGCCAGCCAGTGCACGCAACTGGGGCGCAAGAACGCCGTGCTCGGGCAAAGCGCCGTCGCCGGCAACCGGGTCTGGGACTACCAGTCGTGCCTGCGCATCGAGATGGGTCCACTGGAGCTGGCCGACTATCAACGCTTCCAGCCAGGCACCGAGGACTACCGGAAACTGGTGGAACTGGTGCGTTTCTATGTCGGTGCCGAACTCGACTTCCAGTTGGCGCCCAGGCTCAAACCCCAGGCCGTGCCCGTTGCGCGCCTGGGGCGCCAAGGCAACGTTTCGCTGGGCTGGCTCGGCTGGCTCAAGCGACCGGCCTCCGACGTCGAGCCATCCCGTTGTGCCCTCTTCCACATTCCTTTTGATGGGGTCTCCCTGTGAACCTGAAGTCCCTGTTTGCCAAGCTCAACGACACCAGCCGCGCCGCCACTGAAAGCGCCGCGGCCTTGTGCCTGTCGGAACACCATTACGATGTCGAAATCGAGCACCTGTTGTTGCAGTTGCTCGACAGCCACGACAACGACCTGCCGGCCATCCTGCGTCATTACGACGTGGTGCCCGAACGCTTGCAGGCGCAGCTGGTGACGGCACTGGGGACGTTCAAGAAAGGCAATACGCGCACGCCGGCGCTGTCGCCACACCTGACCCGCATGATCGAACAGGCGTGGGTCCTGGCGTCCATCGAGTTCGGCCAGGCGCAGATCCGCACCGGTCATCTGTTGCAAGCCTTGCTCGATGACGACGAACTGCGCCGCGTGGTGGTCGCCAGCGCCGCCGAGCTTGAGAAAATCAACGCCGACGACTTGCGCGTCAACCTCGGCGCACTGGTGGACAGCAGCGCCGAGTCGAAACAGGCCAAACCGCTGGGCACGTCCGACGTCGCCAGCGCCGGCACGGTAAAAGGCAACGGCAAGACTCCGGCCCTCGATCAATACACCATCAACCTCACGCAAAGCGCTCGCGAAGGCCGGATCGACCCGGTGCTGGGCCGGGAGTTCGAGGTGCGGCAGATGGTCGACATCCTCACCCGCCGCCGCCAGAACAACCCGATCCTCACCGGTGAGGCCGGCGTCGGCAAAACCGCCGTGGTCGAAGGCCTGGCCCTGCGCATCATCCAGGGCGACGTGCCGTCGGTGCTCAAGGGTGTCGCCATCCACACCCTGGACCTGGGTCTGTTGCAGGCCGGTGCCGGCGTGAAGGGCGAATTCGAAAACCGTCTCAAGTCGGTGATCGAAGAAACCAAGCGCAGCCTGCACCCGATCATTCTGTTCATCGACGAAGCGCACACCCTGATCGGTTCGGGTGGCCAGGCCGGGCAGAACGATGCCGCCAACCTGCTCAAGCCAGCCCTGGCCCGGGGCGAACTGCGCACCATCGCCGCGACCACCTGGGCCGAGTACAAGAAGTACTTCGAGAAAGATGCCGCACTGGCGCGGCGCTTCCAGGTGGTGAAGGTCGAAGAACCGGACGAAGACAAGGCAATCCACATGCTGCGTGGCCTGCTGGCCAAGATGCAGGAGCATCACAAGGTCACGGTGATGGACGAAGCGCTGGTGCAGGCGGTGCGCCTGTCCAATCGCTACATCACCGGCCGCCAGTTGCCGGACAAGGCCGTCAGCGTGCTGGACACCGCCTGTGCCCGGGTGGCCCTCGGTCAATCGGCGCAGCCGGGGCCGCTGGAAGACTGCAAACGCCAGATCGACAACCTGCAGGCGGAAATCGCGGTACTGCAGCAGGAAGCCGCCAAAGGCAGCGACCACGCTCGACGCCTGACTGCCCTCAATACCGAACTGCAAAGCGCACAGCAGACCCGCGACGCCCTCGAACAACAATGGCAACGCGAACTGCAACTGGTGGAAAAACTCGGTGCCCTCAGCCACCCGGAGAATCAGACACCGGATGCCCAGGAGATTGCCGCGGTACGCGCCGAACTGGCCAGCGTCCAGGGTGAGCAACCGCTGGTGCATGCCCTGGTGGATGGCGGGACCATCGGCGAAGTGATTTCCGGCTGGACCGGCATTCCCTTGGGCAAGATGCTGCGCGACGAAATCGAAACCGTGCAGCGCCTGCCGGCGTTGCTGGGCGAGCGGGTGCTCGGCCAGGACCACGCACTGCACGAAATCGGCAAGCGCATCAAGATTTCCCGCGCGCGCATGGAAGACCCGAACAAACCGATCGGCGTGTTCCTGCTGCTCGGCCCGAGCGGCGTCGGCAAGACCGAAACCGCACTGGCGCTGGCCGACACCCTGTACGGCGGCGAGCGCAACGTCATCACCATCAACATGTCCGAGTACCAGGAAGCCCACACCGTCTCCAGCCTCAAGGGTTCGCCACCGGGCTATGTCGGCTATGGCGAGGGCGGCGTGCTGACCGAAGCCGTGCGGCGCAAGCCTTACAGCGTGGTGCTGCTCGATGAAGTGGAGAAAGCCCACCCGGACGTGCTCGAGCTGTTTTTCCAGGTGTTCGACAAAGGCGTGCTGGATGACGGCGAAGGTCGCGAGATCAACTTCCGCAATACCGTGATCATCCTCACGTCCAACACCGGCACCGACCGCATCATGCAGTGGTGCCTCAATGCTCAGCCGCAACCGACGCCGCAGGACATCGTCGAAGGGCTGCGTGACGAGTTGAACCAGGTGTTCAAGCCCGCCTTCCTCGGCCGCTTGACCATCGTCCCCTACTACCCGGTCAAGGACGCGATTCTCGAGCGCATCGTCGCGCTCAAGCTTGCGCGCATCCGCCAGCGCTTCGAGCGCAATCATCAAGCGCAGTTGAGCTATGACGAAGCACTGGTCAAGGCGATTGCCTCGCGCTGCACCGAGGTCGACAGCGGTGCCCGCAACATCGACAACATTTTGTCCCAGACCCTGATGCCGGAACTGGCCCAACGGGTGCTGGAGCGCATGGCGCAGGACAAACCGATTCAGAGTTTGAACATCGAGTTGGGCAGCGACGGCGATTTCGCCTATCGCCTGAACTGATCGGGCATTAACAGGTAGTGGTCATGAACAAGAGATATTCAGGGAAGCGTCCCGCGAGGACGACGTTGGCCAAATGCCTGACGGCGGTGGCGATGATGACGGTACTCAGCGCCTGCGGCGTCACCGACCGGGTCGGCAAGCGAGTCGACAACACCTGGGCCGGCGACATGCTGTTCGAGGATAACGAGAAGGTCATCCTCACGTCCGACGGCGGCAACCAGCTCAACCCCGACGCGTCCGGCAAGCCGCTTTCGGTGGTGCTGCGGGTGTACCAGCTGACATCGCTGGAGCGCTTTGCGTCGGTGGATGCCGACTCGCTGTGGGACGACCCGCAAAAAGCCCTCGGCAATACCCTGATCGAAAACCGCGAAATCACCTTGTTGCCGGGCATGGGGCAAGTCGACAAGTGGCCGCTGAACAAGGCGGCGGGCTATGTCGGTGTCGCGGCTTTCTTCCGCAACGACGAGAACAGCCGCTGGAAGGTCGCGTTCGACGCCAACTCCCTGCGCAAGGACGGCATCTGGTTCTCCTCCGACGGCTTGCGTGTGCTGGTGGACAACAACACGGTGTCAGCCGTCAGTGGTGTCGATGTCCTCGATAAACCCAAGACCCAGGAACAACTGGCCAAAGCCGCTGAGCAACCGGCCGAACCCACGCTGACCGAGCGCGTGCAGGACGCCGTGGTGCAGAAAGCCCAGGACCAGGCGAGTGCCTCCGCGGAAAAAGCCGTGGAATCGAAATTGAATTCATTATTGGAAAGCGCTCAATGAGTAAGCAAAGCCGGGTGATGTGGTCCGAAGGCATGTTCCTTTTGCCACAACATTTCCAGTATCAGGATGAGTTCCACCAGCATCAGCTGGCGCAGGCGACCCTGCGCAACACGCCTTTTCACTGGGGCGTGCAGTTGCTCGAAGTGGACGAGGAAGCCCTTGCCACCGGCTCCCTGCAGCTCAAGCGACTGAAGCTGGTGTTTCCCGACGGCAGCCTGTTCGACGCACCGCAGCACGACCCGCTGCCGGCGGCCCGTGACCTGAAGGACCTGCTCAAGGGCAACGACCTGAAGGTCTACGCCGCACTGAAACTGCCCGAGCCATTCGGCCTGAACTACGTTGAAGACGGCCAGGAGCAGAAGACCGGGCGGCGCTTTCGCAAGCAGTTCGACACCTTGCCGGACCTCAACGAAGGCGACCTGGAAAACGAAATCACCAGCCTGCGCCTGAACGTGGTGATGCTGATCGACGGCGACAACCTCGATGGCTACACCTGGTGCCCGATTGCCCGGTTGTCGCGCAACAACATCGGCGGATTCAACCTCGACGGGCATTTCGTGCACCCGACGCTGCACCTGGGCACCCACGACACCCTGGTCGGACTGGGCAAGCGTTTGCTCGGCGCCCTGCAATCCAAGAGCAAGGCGTTGTCGGGGCGGCGTCGCGAGCGCGCGGACCAGATTGCCGAATTTGGCTCCAGCGACGTCACCCTGTTCTGGCTGTTGAACACGGTGAACCGTGCCCACCCGAGCCTGGCGCACCTGCTCGCGCATCCGCGCCTGCACCCCGAGCGCTTGTATCTGTTCCTGGCCGAACTCGCCGGCGGCTTGCTGACGTTCTCGCTGGATACGCAGCTCAACGACATCCCCGAATACGACCACCACGACCCGGCGGCCTCGCTGGTCAAGCTCGACGAAATGATTCGCGTGCTGCTCGACAACGTCGTGCCGAACCAGTGTGTGGTGATCAACCTGACCCAGACCAAACCCTCTTACTGGCAAGGGCAATTGCACGACCCACGGTTGGCCGAGGCGGACTTCTACATCTCCGTGCACGCCGACATGCCGGGCGCAAGCCTGCTGGAGCTGGTGCCACGGGCGTTCAAGGTCGGCTCGCCGGAAGACATCGAAGTGGTGGTCAACAGCGCCATGCCCGGCGTCACCCTCAATCATTCGACCCGCCTGCCCAATGCGATTCCGGTGCGACTGGACAATCACTACTTCTCCATCGAGCCCCACGGCCGGGTGTATGAACGAATGATGAGCGCCCAGGCCATCTCTTTCTACGCGCCCAGCGCCTTCACCAACCTCAAGCTTGAACTGATGGCGGTACTCAAATGACCGAAGCCGTACTGCAAGGCGCCGTTGCGGCCGCCCGTGAAAAACCGACGCTCAAAGACCTGGTGCAAGACTTCATCAGCATGGCGCTGATCGTGCGCAAGGGCCGGCAAGTGACGTCGGTCAGCGCCTTCGAGGCCAGTGTCGACACCTTCTTCAAGGCACTGGAGCGCGATGCCCGCAGCGCCAACTACAGCGTCGAACAGGTGAAGGACACCCAGTACGCCCTGTGTGCGTTCCTCGATGAAAGCGTGTTGCGCTCCGGGGACAACGAGTTGCGCCGGCACTTTGAATTGCAGCCGCTGCAGTTCCGCTACTTCGGCGTGCACCTGGCCGGCGAAGGCTTCTTCGAAAAAATCGATGCCCTGCGTGGCGACGTCAAACAGCACCTTGATGTGCTCGAGGTCTACCACCTGTGCCTGGCCCTGGGCTTCGAAGGCAAGTTCAGCCTCGGGCAAAAGGATCAGCTGCGTTACCTGGCCAATACCCTGGGCCAGGACATCGCGCGTTATCGCAAGACGCCCAAGGCCCTCTCGCCTGACTGGGCGTTGCCCGACCAGGTCTCGCAAATGCTGCGCCATGAAGTTCCCCTCTGGCTCTACCTGGCGCTGATTGCGCTGGTCTGCGCAGGTGTCTACCTGACGCTGGACTGGTTGCTGGCCAAGGACGTAGCCGCGTTGTCCGAACAAATCAGCCAGCTGTTCAGTGCCTGAGCACAGGTCAGGTAACCGAGTCAGGAAGACATGAAGACATTATTGCGTTTGTTGAAAAGCTTTTGGTTCCTCGTTCCCGCCCTGTGGCTGGCGAGCCTGGCGGTCTGCTGGTTCGTCGCGCCGCATGTGAGCTGGCTGCGCGGTTATGCGCCGGAGGCGATGGCGATCGTCAGCGCCTTCTACCTGCTGATCATTGTGCTGCGTCAGTACAAGCGTATCCGGGCGGAGCACAACCTTGAAAACCTGGTGCAGATCGAAGTCGATCGCTCGCTCAAATCCACCGGTGAGTTCCGCGATCAGCAGGTGCTGCGCGAACGTCTCAAGCACGCGATTGCGATGCTGCGCACCGACCGCTCGGCCGGTGGCGGCGGCTCGTCGGCACTTTACGATTTGCCGTGGTACCTGGTCATCGGCATGTCCGCGGCGGGCAAGACCTCATTGCTGACCCGCTCTGGCCTTTCCGCAAGCATTGCCAGCAGCGCCAACGACACCGAAAGCGGCACCCAGCATTGCGATTGGTATTTCAGCCCCGAGGCCGTGATGATCGATACGGCCGGCCGTTACCTGCGGGACGACCCGTCGGCCAGCGAGTTCGCCGCCTTCCTGCGCATGCTGAAAAAGCAACGCAGCAAGGCCGCCGTCAACGGCCTGGTGCTGGTGGTGAGCCTGCCTGAACTGCTGGCATGCAGTGCGGCCGAGCGCAACGAACTCGCCGCGCAACTGGTGTCGCGCATCGAGGAGTACAACGCTTGCCTGGACGCCAGTCCACCGATCTACCTGATGCTGAGCAAGACCGATCAACTGCCGGGCTTCAGCCAGGCGTTCGAGGGCCTGGACCTGAACGAACGCCAGCAACCGCTGGGCATGACCTTCGGTTTGTCCGAGATCCGCAACCAGGGCCTGCGCCCGGTGCTGGATGCCAAGCTGGCCAACCTGCACAACCATATTCGCCGTCACGTCGACGCCCAGATGATTGCGCTGGGTGCCGATGCCAACAGCGCACTGCTGAATTTCCCGAACTATTTCGCCGAACTGTCCGGCGTGCTGGAGCAGTTTCTCCAGCACTTCGCCGAGACCGGTCGCAGCGGTGCGCCGCTGTTGCTGCGCGGGCTGTATTTCACCAGCGCCCTGCAGACCGACCAGCAGCTGGGCCAGGTGTATGAAGACGACCTGGCCGAGTCGTTCGCCCTACAACCGGAACATGAGCAATCGGAGCCAAGCACCGGCAAGAAAATCAGCGACCGCAGCTATTTCATTACCGATACGTTCCGCCGGGTGATCTTCCCGGATCGCGACCTGACCCTTTATCAGTCGCGCCTTGGCAAGAACACCTCCGTCAGCCCTGCCCTGCTGGGCCTGGCGGTACTGGCCGGCGTCGCGTTCATTGGCTGGCAAGCCCTGTCGTTCCAGAACAACCGTCAGTGGCTGGCCACGTTGCGCGAGCAACTGACCGAGCTGCAACAGTCCCCGGAGCGTGCCGGGTTGCTCGCCTCGGGCCAAGGCCTGGAGCTGTTGCGCGAGCAACTCTCGGTCATCGAGAAGAACCGTGCCAAAGGCGTGCCGTTGCAGCTGGGCGCAGGACTGTATCGCGGTGACGACATCTACCGCGTCGCGCAAGCCGCCTATTTGCAACAACTGCGTACCCAGGCGCTGGAACCCGTCACCTTGCAACTGCAATTGCAGATGCGCGCCTTCAACGAGTTCGCCAAAACCATGGACCCGCAGAACAGCTTTGCCTCGGCGGCGTCCAAGGCCGACGCTGCCAAAGGCCGTGCGCAAGGCCTGAAGCTGCCCACCCGCCTGAACAGTTTGCCGCGCAGTACCGGTGAGGCGGCCAGTCGCCTGAGCGGCTCGGCCAAGGGCGCTGCCAACAAGGCACGCAGCGAAGCGCTGGCAGCACTGCGCAACCCGGCCACGGCCAGCGATGCCGCGGATTTGTCGGCGACCACCGGCGGGCTGTCGTTGTCCGAAGAAATGCTCGGGCGCCTGGATGAGCGACAAGTCGCGTCCATCATCGAGTCCTATAACGCACTGAAGCTCTACCTGATGCTGACGCAACCCGGCACCCACCCGGACCCGGAGTTCGTCGGCGCTGCGTTGCCGGTGGCCTGGGCCAATACCGCCAGTGCCGACAATCCTGTCAGCACGGCGGTGATCCAGGACAACTCGCCGGTCTACGTGCAATTGCTCAAGAATGGCCAGGCACCGTCCTTGTCGCGTAACGAGCAACTCATCAGCGAAACCCGCAACAGCCTGAAGTCCTTCATGATTTCCAGCTCGCTGGTGGACCGTGAATACCTGCGCCTGCAACTCGAATCCAGCCGTCAGTTCCCGGCCGTGGGCTTGAGCGACCTGGTGCCGATGCCCGGCCGGCAGTTGCTGTACGGCACCGAGGCGGTGCCGGCGATTTTCACCCGCCAGGGCTGGGAACAGTTCGTCAAGCCTGAGCTGATCAAGCTGGTGTCGGGCAACCTGCAGAACGAATCGGACTGGGTGCTCGACGGCGAAGGCGGCGACAGCATCGTGCAGAAAGCCAATTTCATCCGCGAGTTCATGACGCGCTACAAGCGCGACTACACCCAGGCCTGGTACACCCTGATCGACAGCGTCGGTGTTCGCCATTTCACCGACATGGCCAACGCGACCCAACAGCTGGCCCTGCTCAGCGACGTGCAGAACTCGCCGGTGAAAATCCTCCTGGCGGCGGTCAACGACAACACCCAATGGGATGTCCCGGCCCCCCGCGAAACACTGCCGGCGGGCGTCAAGCCCGATGACGGATTCTGGAGCGGCGTCAGCGGGATTTTCGATGGCAAGAACACGTCGCCCAGCGCGCTGATTTCGCCGTTGCCGGCGGTCGATGACGGCAGCCTGGCGAAGCGCTTCGAGCCGGTGTCGCGGGTGTTCGCCGTGCAAAACGCCGAAGGCGCCGACAGCACGATCATGGACCGCTACCTCGCGGCCTTGCGCAAGCTCAAGGTGCGGATGAACAACATCCAGCGCTCCCAGGACGTTGGCAAGAGCAGCAAGCAGCTGATCAGCGAAACCCTCGAAGGGCTGCCAAGCGAAGTGACCAGCGTGCGCAACTATGTCGAGACCACCGTCGACACCAGTCAGGGTGGCCTGTCCGAATCGTTGCAGGGCCTGTTCAGCCTGCCGATCCAGTTTGCCTGGGAAACCCTGCGCGACCCGGCCGGCCAACAGATTGCCAAGGCCTGGGCACAGCAGATCGCCAAGCCCTGGGAACAGGTCATGGCGCACCGTTACCCGATTGCGCCAGGCAGCCGCAATGAAGCCTCGGTCAAGGACCTGCAGCGTTTCGTCGACCCGGAGTCCGGGCTGCTGCCGAACTTCAAGCGCAACGAAATCGGCAACCTGTCCGGTGGCGAAGGCCTGGGGATGAGCAGCAACAACAAGGCAACGCCGCTGGTCAACCCGAACATGGTCAACAGCATCGACAAGGCCAGTTCGTTGGGCCAGGTGATCGCCAGCCTGTCGGACCGCGACAACGGCTTCGAGATCATGCTCGAACCTTCCGCCAACCTGACCGACATCATCTTCACCCTCGATGGCCAGGTACAGCACTACCGTAACGGCAAGACCAGCTGGAGCCGCTTCTCCTGGCCGGGCACGACCACCACGCCGGGCGCACGCCTGGATGTGGTGACCCTGACCGGCGAGCGCATCACGGTGTTCGACTACCCGGGCCGCTGGGGCCTGTTGCGCATGAACGACAGCGCGCGGGTCAGCGATCTGGACGGCATCCAGCAACGCTTCAGCTGGAACACCGGCAGTGGCCCGGTCAGCCTCGCCGTGCGCAACTACGGCGGCGTCAAGTTGACCGACCTGGCCAACGTCAAGGCCTTGAGCGCGCTCAACGCCAAAGAAGGTCAAGCGCTGTGAGCTGCCGCACCTTGAACCCGGGATCCGGCCAATGATCGGCTGCTTCGGCAAGGTCCCCGCGAGCCCGGACTTCGTCAGCCTGCAAGGTGCGGGCGACGAGGTCTGCGAGTTCGATAGCTGGCTGCAAGGGGCGCTGGCCGCCCTGCAGCATCGCGAAGACTGGCGAGCGTTGTTCGACGCTTTGCCGGTGTGCTTTTTCAGCTATCGCGCGCGCAACGGCAACTGGCTGCTGGGTGGGTTGATCAGCTCAAGGGATGCGAGTGGCCGACGCTACCCGTTCTTCATTTTCCAGACGCTCAAGGCCAGCGAAGCCGAACCGCTGGTCAATCCGTTCACCCTGGGCGAACTGTTCAGCGGGCAGATCAGGCCGCTGCTGCACATGGCCGTCCAGGGCGAAAGCACTTCGGTGCTGTTCGAGCGCATCAAAGCCCTGCGCCCGTTGCAAGGACAGGACTTCGAGTTGTTCCGGCGCGTGCACGACAAGTTCCTGGTGAACTTCAACCTGGGCGACATCGCCTACGCGCTACAGGGCACCTACCCGGAATTCGTCACCAACGCCGTGCTGACCCGGCTCCAGGCCCTGAAAAAGCACCTCGGTCAGGCCACGCCGATCGGCATCGCCCTGCCCTTGCCGGCGGAACGGGGGTTGAAAAACCCGACCGCCGATTTGTGGGTCACCTGGCTGACGCAAATGACACCCGAACGCACCGTGCCGCAGATCAACCTGCTGGCGGACGACTTCATGCGCCCCCGGCTGATCTGCTTTGCCTCACGCAATACCAGCGATGCCTATCGCCTGCTGACTGGCATCCATGACCGCTCGCAGAGCTATGACGTGCTGGCGTCATTCGATGCCTTTGACGAGCACCACCGCAAACACGCTTTTCCCGAAATCGACCGCCCTCTGGGTGACGTTATCGACCGTTTTGTCGATGCCCTGGATTCGAAGTCCGTATGAACAAGATCAAGTATTACTTCTTGCGCTATCAGCCCTACATCCTGGGGGTGTGCTTTTTCCTCACGATCTTCGTGGTGTGGGGCATCGGGCGTGCGTTCGGCTTCAGTTCGCTCAACAGCCTGTTGACCGGCATCGGTGTGTTCCTGGGTCTGTCCGCCGGCTATGTGCTGCTGCTTTATCGCGGCGTGTCCCGGCATCACAACCTCGAAGGACTGCTGCGAGAGGATGCCGACCAGGCCGTGTTGAACGCGAGCCCGGCGGATCGCGAAGAGGTCAGCCTGTTGCGCGAGCGCCTGTTGCAGAGCATCGAGCGCTTGCACAGCAACAAGCCACGGGGCAGCAATCCCAAGGATGCGCTGTATGCCTTGCCCTGGTACCTGGTGGTCGGCCAGCCCGCGGCAGGCAAGAGCACCATGCTCTACCAGTCGGGACTCAATTTCCCTTACGCCGAGCGCGAAGGCGTACGGGTTGCTGGCCTGGGTGGCACCCGCAACTGCGACTGGTTCTTCAGCTCCGAGGCCGTGCTTCTGGACACCGCCGGGCGCTACATGAACAACCAGGAAGAAGCCGGCAAATGGCGCGCGTTCCTGCAACTGCTGCGCCAGCATCGCCAGCGCCGGCCACTCAATGGCCTGATCGTCACGGTGAGCATCCACGACATCCTGCAAGCCTCGCTCGAAGATCAGGAGCGCATCGCCAAGCGCCTGCGCGAACGCATCCAGGAAACCCATGCCTTGCTGGAAGTGCGCCTGCCGGTCTACCTGGTGTTCACCAAGTGCGACCTGGTGCCCGGCTTCGCGCCCTTCTATCGCCAACTGGACGAGACCGCCCGCGGCGAAGTGATGGGCAAGACCTTTTCCCACAAAGGCTATGAGCAGGCCGACTGGGGACAGCGCTTCGGCGGCGCGATGGACGAACTGGTCAGCTATTGGCAACAGGTGGCGAGCCAGCAACTGGTCACGCAGGACATCCAGATCACCCGGCAGGATTCGGCGGTGTACCGGTTCCCGCTGGAACTGGCGGCCCTCAAGCCCCGGCTTCAACTGTTCGTCGATGCCCTGCTGCGCGCCAACCCTTACCAAAGTGCAGAGCTGCTGCGCGGCTTCTATTTCACCAGCGCCCTCGATGCCGACCAGCCGGAACTGGGCGGCCATGCACGACAGGTGACAGAGCGTTTCTCGCTGGAAGGTGACCGGGAGATCGCCGACGGCAATGCACAACCGCGACCGTTGTTCATCAACAGTCTGTTCCGCAAGGTCATCATTCCCGACCAGCACCTGGTGGCGCTGTACACCACCAACCACCGCGAGCGTCGGCGCAGGGCAGCCTGGATCGGCGGTGCCGGACTGGTCGCTGTGTTGCTGTGCAGCCTGTTGGGCTGGTCGTACGTCAACAACAAGAACACCCTGCAGAGCCTGTCCACAGAACTGACCCAGGCCGCCGCCGACGATCAATCGGCCACCGGGCAGTACACCGCCTGGCAAACCCTGGATCGCCTGCGCTTCTGGACTGCGCACTACTATGCGCAACACCACGATCAGGGCGTGCCGCTGCGCCTGCGCCTGGGGCTCTATCAAGGGCACAAGGTAGAGCCACTGGTGCGCAGCCACTATTTCGACCGCTTGGAAAGCGTGATGCTCAAGCCCACGGCCGACAACCTGACCCGCTCGTTGTATTTGCTGACCACCCTCAAGGTCTATCAGCGCAACGCCAAAGAGTTGATGCCCGTGACCGGTGTGGACAGCGTCGAACCCAAGGCGCTGCCCAATGACAACCGGGCGCAGTCCATCGCCGGTTTCGGCAAGGCGACGCTGGACACCTACGTCATGCTGTCGCGCGCCCAGCGTGAGAAGGCCGACCCCGGGTTCCTGAAAGCGAAAATCCCGGATTACTGGTACCCGGCGATTGCCCGTCAGGTCGGCAACGCCAGCGTCGCCGCCTCGGACTATGAGTTCGCCAGCCGCCAGATCAACTTCTACAGCGACCAGATCCACGAACCGGACGTGCCGCGGATCCTCGACAACGCGTTCCTGATCTCCAGCTCGCGCAACTACATCAACAGCCTGCTGACCCAGTCGTTGCGCTCGATCGAAACCATCACACTGGAGTCGGACACCCTGTTCGCCTTCGCCCGTGCGGATTTCCAGAGCCTGAAGACTGAAGGGCAAAGCCAGCTGAGTGCGATCGCCGGCAAGCTGCTCAGCACCCCCAACATCGGAAAAATCATCATCGCCGGGCACGCCGATCAACTCGGCGATCCCCAGGGCAACCTGCAGGTGTCCAGACAGCGGGCGCAAACCATCAAGACCTACCTGGTGGGCAAAGGCGTGCCCGGCGAGCTGGTGGAAGCGATCGGCGAAGGCAGCACCAAGCCTCTGGTCAAGTGCGACTTGCAGCAACCCAGGGCCCAGCTGATTCACTGCCTGGAGCCTAACCGGCGGGTAGAGATCGAAGTGCGGGCACTCAACTGAGCAAAGCGCGCCTTGTGAAGAAATACCGGCATCCGGGTCATCTCGACGAGAGGCCCGGGCTGGCATAAGACACCTCTCTTGATCGTTTCAAAGAGGTTAAAGCGAAGGGCTGTGACTTGCGCGCAAGTCGTCTCCCTTTAAATGAAGGTAAGGAGAAAATAGAAATGGCATTTGACGCATACATCAAGATCGACGGCATTCCAGGTGAAGTTCTGGACGACAATCACAAGGACTGGATCGAAGTGCTGGGCTACGAGTACGGCGCCACCCAAGCGACTTCCGCGACGGCCAGCTCGTCGGGTGGTGCTTCGTCGGAACGCGCATCGTTGAGCGACTTCAAAATCCGCAAAGCCGTGGACAAGGCCTCTGCCAAGCTGTTCGAACACTGCTGCAATGGCAAACACATCTCCAAGATCCAGCTGAACGTGAACCGCGCCGGTGGCGACAAGGTGACCTACCTGACCATCAACCTGGAAGAAGTCATCGTGTCTTCCGTGAGAGCGATCGCCGGCGGCAGCCAGGACGGTGAAGACAAAGCCGTTGGTGATCTGCCGATCGAAGAAATCAGCTTCAACTTCGCTCGCATCAAGACCACCTACACCCAGCAGAGCCGTGCAGATGGCCAGGGCGGCGGCAACGTCACCGGTGGCTGGGACCGCACCGCGAACAAGGTTTACGCATAACACCGTGGTAACGACGGGCCGCGCAAGCGGCTCGTTTTCAGCACCGTGCCTGCCCGGCGGACACGGTGTTCTTTTAGCCTGATCAGAGTTTCCCATGTCTGAATTTCTCAACGACCTTTCGCTGGCCGAACTGACAGCGCCCATCAACGAGGGGAGCGGCGAAGACCTGAGCTTTTCCACCTTGTTCGATCAGGTGAAAGAAGCACGGCGAGCAGACCCCGACTACCTGACCCAGGGTGACTGGCAAACCGACCTGAAGTCATCCGACTGGGACCTGACCCTCACCCTGGCTGCACAGGGCCTGGCTCGACAGAGCAAGGACCTGATGCTCGTCGCCTGGCTCAGCGAAGCCCTGGCGCACAAGCACCATTTCACCGGTATCACCTTCGGCCTGACCCTGGCCGAACGCATACTGGACAATTTCTGGACCGACCTCTTCCCGTCCCTCGAGGATGGGGTCGATGAACGCGCTGCCCGCCTGGCATGGATGAAAACGTCGCTGGCGGAGGTCGTGGGCGGACTGCCCATCACCCAGGGCCAACAGTACGGCCTGCTGCGCTATGACGAATCCCGGCACGTGGAAAACCTTGGGTTGCAGAACCCCCAGGCCATGCGTGCCGCCCTCGACGAAGGCAAGATCAACGCCGAGGTGTTCCAGCGTTCGGTGGTGCTGACCGACTCCGATCACCTGCGCCTCAAGGCCGACGAAATAGCCGCCAGCCTCAACGCATGCCAACGGCTGCAGAACACCGCCGACAGGCTGTTCGGCCATGACGCGCCGAGTTTTGCCGGGCTCCACGACGTGTTGTCCCGCGCCGGCCAACTGGCCGAGAAGCTGCTCAAGGATCGCGGCATCGAACTGAACCCGGCCCCTGCCGCACCCACCCCGGCCGTCTCCGAAAGCGCCGGCGCACAACCCACAGGTGCTGCAATGACCCAGACCCCGCAAGACCTTCCAGTCACGCCGCTGCGCACCACGCCACAGACCCGCGACGAGGCGTTCACCCTGCTGGCGGGTATCGCGCAATTCTTCAAGCAGACCGAGCCCCAGAGCCCTGTCCCCTACCTGATCGAACGCGCGATCAAATGGGGCAACATGCCGCTCGAGGGTTGGCTCAACGATGTGATCAAGGACAGCAATGTGGTGGACAACATCCGTGATGTGCTGGGGACCAAGTAACCAAGGGTTCTTGCCCCTGACGTTCACCGCTCGGCCTCGTTGTTTGGTGGTGTACGCGTTCCCCTGTAGGAGCTGCCGAAGGCTGCGATCTTTTGATCTTGATCTTCAGCAATCTCCAGATCGCAAAAGCAAAATCAAGATCAAAAGATCGCAGCCTTCGGCAGCTCCTACAGATCTGTTTTCCCCCCGGGGATTCCGGCAGCTTCGCACTGGAGCGCCCCGCGGGAGCAAGCTCCCTCGCCACAGATAAAGTGTTCATCCCTTCCTGAACAACATTCCCCCCACCTGGCGTAAACCCGTGCCTGCCGTTTGTCCGCTGCGACCGGCGGCACACACTTTTGCACGCCATCCAGCCAGAAACTCCGTTCAGGGACTTGTGCTATCGGTATTATGGTATACCATCAGACGCACAGACACCCAAAACCTCCACGGAGCAGCTCATGAGTTTCGAAATCCGCAAGATCGTCAGCTATGTCGAAGAAACCTTTATTGAAGGCGGCAAAGCCACCGATAAGCCCGTGACCATGGTCGGTCTGGCCGTGGTGATGAAAAACCCCTGGCTGGGCAACGGTTTCGTCGAAGACCTGAAACCACAGATCCGCGCCAACTGCTCCGACCTCGGCGCACTGATGGTCGAGCGCCTGGTGGGCATCATCGGCGGTGCCGAGAAGATCGAGGCTTACGGCAAGGCTGCGGTGGTCGGTGCCGATGGCGAAATCGAGCACGCTTCGGCGGTGATCCACACCCTGCGTTTCGGCAACCACTACCGCGAAGCGGTCAAGGCCAAGAGCTACCTGAGCTTCACCAACAAGCGCGGCGGCCCGGGCACCTCGATCCAGATCCCGATGATGCACAAGGACGACGAAGGCCTGCGTTCGCACTACATCACCCTGGAAATGCAGATCGAAGACGCCCCGCGTGCCGACGAAATCGTCGTGGTCCTGGGTTGCGCCGACGGCGGCCGCCTGCATCCGCGCATCGGCAACCGCTACATCGACCTGGAAGAACTGGCCGCCGAAAAAGCCCAGTAACCGGCCGGTAGAACGACAACAAGAAGGCATTGCAGGAGCGCTCCATGATTCGGCTCACCGCTGAACTCACCCCGGCTGGCACCAGTTACCTGGCGACCGGCCAAGGCCAGCCCGTGGTCTTGATCCACGGCGTGGGCCTGAACAAAGAAATGTGGGGCGGCCAGATCGTTGGCCTGGCCACGAAGTACCGCGTCATCGCCTACGACATGCTCGGCCATGGCGCCAGTCCGCGGCCAGAGAGTGGCACACCGCTGCTCGGCTATGCCGACCAGTTGCTGGAGCTGCTCGACCACCTGCAATTGCCCAAGGCAACGGTGATCGGTTTTTCCATGGGCGGGCTGGTGGCGCGGGCGTTTGCCCTGCACTACGCGCAACGCCTGGAAGGCCTGGTGGTGCTCAACAGTGTGTTCAACCGTAGCGCCGAACAGCGCGCGGGGGTCATCGCCCGCACCAGCCAGGCTGCCGAACACGGGCCGGACGCCAACGCCGAAGCGGCGCTGTCGCGCTGGTTCAGCCGCGAATACCAGGCGGCGAACCCGGCGCAGATCGCCGCGATCCGCCAGACCCTGGCCGGCAATGACCCGCAGGGTTACCTGACCACCTATGAACTGTTCGCCACCCAGGACATGTACCGCGCCGACGACCTGGGCAGCATCCGGGTACCGACGCTGATCGCCACCGGCGAACTGGACCCCGGCTCGACCCCGGAAATGGCCCGGCAACTGGCCGAACGCATTCCCGGTGCGACCGTTGCCGTGCTCGCCGAGCAACGGCATATGATGCCCGTAGAATCGCCGCGCCTGGTCAACCAGCTGTTGCTGGAGTTTCTGCAGGCCGCGCACTCCCAACAAAACCAGATCAAGGGGATCGTTGCATGACACTCGCACGCTTCCAGATGTGCATCGGCGGTGAATGGGTCGATGCCCTGTCCGGCAAGACCTTCGAAAGCCTCAACCCGGCGCTGGCCGAGCCTTGGGCCGAATTGCCCGATGCCGACGAAGCCGATGTCGAGCGCGCCGTGCAGGCAGCGCAGACCGCTTTCGACAGCCCGGCCTGGCGCGGTTTGACCGCCACCGCGCGCGGCAAACTGCTGCGACGCCTGGGCGACCTGATCGCCGAGAACAAGGAACAACTGGCGCAGCTGGAAAGCCGCGACAACGGCAAGCTGATCCGCGAAACCCGTGGCCAGGTGGGTTATCTGCCGGAGTTCTTCCACTACACCGCAGGCCTGGCCGACAAGCTCGAAGGCGGCACCCTGCCGCTGGACAAGCCGGACCTGTTTGCCTACACCGTGCACGAAGCCATGGGCGTGGTTGCCGCTATCATCCCGTGGAACAGCCCGCTGTACCTGACCGCGATCAAACTCGCCCCGGCCCTCGCCGCGGGCAACACCATCGTGATCAAGCCGTCGGAGCACGCCTCGGCGACCATCCTCGAACTGGCGCGCCTGGCCCTGGAAGCCGGGATTCCGCCGGGGGTGGTCAACGTCGTCACCGGTTATGGCCCGAGCACCGGTGCCGCCCTCACCCGCCATCCGCTGGTGCGCAAGATCGCCTTCACCGGCGGCGCGGCCACGGCGCGGCATGTGGTGCGCAGCAGTGCGGAGAACTTCGCCAAGCTGTCGCTGGAACTGGGCGGCAAATCGCCGAACATCATCTTCGCCGACGCCGACCTCGACAGCGCGATCAACGGCGCCATCGCCGGGATTTATGCCGCTTCCGGGCAGAGCTGCGTCTCCGGTTCGCGCCTGCTGGTGCAGGACGAAATCTACGACGAGTTCGTCGCTCGCCTGGTGGAACGCGCCCAGCGCATTCGCATCGGCAACCCCCAGGAAGACAGCAGCGAAATGGGCCCGATGGCCACCGCGCAGCAACTGGCGGTAGTCGAAGGCCTGGTGGCCGATGCCATCGCCGAAGGTGCGCGCCTGCGCCTGGGTGGCAAGCGCCCTGAGAATCTGGGCGACGGCTGGTTCTACGAACCGACGCTGTTCGAGTGCGACCGCAACTCGATGAAGATCATGCAGGAAGAAGTCTTTGGCCCGGTGGCCTCGGTCATCCGTTTCAAGGACGAAGCCGAAGCCCTGGCGATCGCCAACGACTCGCAGTTCGGCCTCGCCGCCGGCATCTGGACCCGCGACCTGGGCCGTGCCCACCGCCTGGCCCGGGACGTGCGTTCGGGGATCATCTGGGTCAACACCTACCGCGCGGTCTCGGCCATGGCGCCGATCGGCGGTTTCAAGAACAGCGGCTATGGACGCGAAAGCGGCATCGATTCGGTGCTGGCCTACACCGAGCTGAAAACGGTGTGGATCAACCTGTCCCAGGCACCGATGCCTGATCCCTTCGTGATGCGCTAGGAGTCCTGGAAAATGATCGAACCCGGCATTTACAAAGACGTGATGAGCTCGTTCCCGTCCGGGGTCACGGTGGTCACCACCCTGGACCCGGACGGCGGCATCGTCGGCATCACCGCCAGCGCCTTCAGTGCGCTGTCGATCGACCCGGCACTGGTGCTGTTCTGCCCCAACTACGGCTCCGACACCTACCCGGTGCTGCGCGACAGCAAGCAGTTCGCGATTCACTTGCTGTCCGCCGACCAGACCGCCGAAGCCTATGCCTTCGCCGGTAAAGGCAAGGACAAGGCCAAAGGCATCGAGTGGCACCTGAGCGAACGGGGCAACCCGATCCTGGCCAAGGCCACAGCCATCATCGAGTGCGAACTGTGGCGCGAATACGACGGCGGTGATCACGCGATCATCGTCGGCGCGGTGAAGAACCTGATCCTGCCCGAGCAACCGGTGACGCCGATGATCTACCACAAAGGCAAGCTGGGCCCACTGCCTGCCCTGGCCTGACACTGCTCTATATGTGGGAGCGAGCCTGCTCGCGAATGCGGACTGACATTCAACATCAATGTCGACTGATACATCGCTTTCGCGAGCAGGCTCGCTCCCACAGGTAAAGCAGAGCAGTCACCTTTCAACTTTCTCAGGAGCCGGCATGAGCCCAGCAGCCTCGTTACTGTTCCGCCAGCAGGCCTACATCAATGGCCGATGGCTGGATGCGCCCGATGGTGCGCAACAGGACATCTTCAACCCGGCCACCGGCGAGTTGATCGGCCAGGTGCCGAACCTCGGCGCCGAGCATGCGCGCCTGGCCATCGAGGCCGCCAACAAGGCCTGGCCGGCCTGGCGTGCGCTGACCGCCAAAGAGCGCAGCAATACGCTCAAGCGCTGGCATGCCCTGATGCTGGAAAATGCCGATGCCCTGGCCGAAATCCTCACCCTGGAACAAGGCAAGCCATTGACTGAGGCCAAGGGCGAAATCCTCTACGCCGCGAGCTTCATCGAGTGGTTCGCCGAGGAAGCCAAGCGCATCTACGGCGACACCATTCCCAGCCACAAGGGCGATGCGCGCATCGTGGTCAGCAAGGAGCCGATTGGTGTGGTCGCGGCCATCACGCCGTGGAATTTCCCGGCGGCGATGATCACCCGCAAGGCCGGCCCGGCACTGGCCGCCGGTTGCCCGTGCATCGTCAAGCCGGCTCCGGAAACACCCTTCTCGGCACTGGCCATGGCCGCGCTGGCGGAACAGGCCGGCATTCCAGCGGGTATTTTCAACGTGATCACCGGTGACGCCATCGCCATCGGTGGCGAGCTGACCGCCAGTGTGCAGGTACGCAAACTGTCGTTCACCGGCTCCACCGCCATCGGCAAGTTGCTGATGGCCCAGTGCGCACCGACGCTTAAAAAAGTCTCACTGGAGCTGGGCGGCAACGCGCCGTTCATTGTCTTCGACGACGCCGATCTGGAACGTGCCGTCGAAGGTGCGTTGATCGCCAAATTCCGCAACGCCGGACAGACCTGCGTCTGCGTCAATCGCTTCCTGGTGCAGGCCGGCATCCACGATGCCTTTGTCGCACGCCTTGCCGAAGGGGTTTCGCAGATCAAGGTCGGCAGCGGTTTCGAAGAAGGTGTGACCCAGGGCCCGCTGATCAACGAGCGTGCCGTGGCCAAGGTCGAAGAGCACGTGCAAGACGCCCTGGCCCAGGGTGCACGACTGCTGTGCGGCGGCGAACGCCATGCGCTGGGCAATGGTTTCTTCCAGCCGACCGTGATCACAGGCGTCACCCCACAGATGAAAGTCGCCCGCGATGAAACCTTCGGTCCGCTGGCCGCGGTGTTCCGTTTCGACTCCGAGGCCCAGGCCATCGAGATGGCCAACGACACCGAATTCGGCCTCGCCGCCTACTGCTACACCCGCGACCTGGGCCGCGCCTGGCGCATGAGCGAGGCGCTGGAGTACGGCATGGTCGGGATCAACGAAGGGCTGATTTCCACCGAAGTCGCCCCCTTCGGCGGCATCAAGTCCTCGGGGCTGGGCCGTGAAGGGTCGAAGTACGGCATCGAGGATTATCTGGAACTCAAATACACCTTGATGGGCGGGCTTTGAGCCCACGGGAGCTACGCAAATGAGCAACGAAAAATACGAAAAAGGCCTGAAGATCCGCACCCAGGTGTTGGGTGAGGCCTACGTCAAGCGCTCCATCGAGAACGCCGACGACTTCACCCGCCCCTTGCAGGAGATGGTCACCGAGTATTGTTGGGGTCATGTCTGGGGTCGTGAGGGGTTGTCCCTCAAGGAACGCAGCATGATCAACCTGGCGATGATCTCGGCCCTCAACCGGCCCCATGAACTCAAGCTGCATGTGCGCGGCGCCTTGCGTAACGGCCTGAGTCGTGAGCAAATACGCGAAATATTGCTTCAGGTCGGCATTTATTGCGGTGTCCCCGCTGCCGTAGACAGTTTCCGGCTCGCCCGTGAAGCCTTCGCCGAAGCCGATGCCGAGGCCTCCAGTTAACCCTTGGCTGTTTGATCCGACCGAGCACCGGGATTCCCGTAATCGAAGTGCTCTTTTTGCATGGACAGCCACAATCAGAGCGGACCCCATGAAACGCCTGCCACTCGACGACAGCTTCAAGGTCAATCGCAACCCCGTCACCCTGCGCGAAATCGTGCTGGATAAACTGCGAAGCGCCATCATGAACTTCCAGCTCCTGCCGGGAGACCGTCTGGTCGAACGCGATCTGTGCGATCGCCTGGGCGTCAGCCGTACTTCCGTGCGCGAAGCCTTGCGTCACCTGGAATCCGAAGGCCTGGTGGAATTCGCCGATGCCAAGGGCCCGCGTGTGGCGATCATTACCCTGGCCGACGCCGTGGACATCTACGAGCTGCGCTGCGTGCTCGAAGGGCTGATCGTGCAACTGTTCACCCTGCGTGCCAAGGCCAAGGACATCAAGGCCCTGGAAAAAGCCCTCGAAGAAAACCGCAAGGCGCTCAAGGACGGCGAACTGCAACAGGTCATCGATTCGGTGCAGGGTTTCTACGACGTGCTGCTCGAAGGCTCGGGCAACCATGTCGCGGCCACCCAACTGCGCCAGTTGCAGGCACGCATCAGCTACCTGCGGGCGACCTCGGTGTCCCAGGAAAACCGTCGCGGCGCCAGCAACCAGGAAATGGAACGCATGGTCGAAGCGATCAAGGGCGGCGATCCGCTGGCCGCCCACCAGGCTTGCGTCGACCACGTGCGCGCGGCCGCTGCCGTCGCCCTGGACTACCTCAAGCGCAAGCAGGAAGAAACCGGCGACGTCCCGGCGATCACCCTGCCCATCGCGCTGAAAGAACCGCGCATAGGTCGCTGAGATGTTCAGCCCGAGCTTTTGCCCCAAGTGCGGCAGCGCTGATCTCGGTCAGCAGCTGCCGCCGGGCGATACGCACGAGCGCCTGATGTGCCGCGGTTGCGGCTACATCCACTACATCAATCCGAAAATCATCGCTGGCTGCATCATCGAGCAGGACGGCAAATACCTCCTGTGCCAGCGCGCCATCCCGCCGCGCCCCGGCACCTGGACCCTGCCCGCAGGCTTCATGGAAAGCGGCGAGACCACCGAACAGGCGGCCTTGCGCGAGGTCTGGGAAGAAAGTGGCGTGCGTGCGGAAATCGTCTCGCCCTACTCGATTTTCAGCGTGCCCAAGATCAGCGAGGTGTACATCATCTTCCGCGCCATCGCGCTGGAGATCACCGGGCAATACGGGCCGGAAACCCTCGACTACAAGTTCTTCGCGCCTGAGGAGATTCCCTGGGACAGCATCTACTATCCGGCGATCCGGCAGATTCTCGAGCGTTATATCGAGGAGCGGCAGGTCGGGGTTTATGGCATTTACATGGGCAATGATGACAGCGGGAAGATTCACTTTATTCGCTGATTCGTCTTTGCTTTTGACTGTGTACCTGGAAAAACGGAACACCGCCCGGCCTGTAGGAGCGAGCTTGCTCGCGATGGAGATGCGGGGAGCCTGACACCCCGCGGTGCCCTCAGTTTTTTCGCGAGCAAGCTCGCTCCTACAGAGCCCGCCGGCCTGATTCTGATGCGTACGTGTTTCCCTGTAGGAGCTGCCGAAGGCTGCGATCTTTTGATTTTGATTTTTGACGATGTCGAAAGAGCGGAAGATCAAGAT